>JAITLB010000218.1 GCA_031278175.1 Christensenellaceae bacterium | reverse complement strand
ACTGTTACTAATTTGTCGTGATCAAATTTAGTCAAAAACTCGATTATTTTGGTCATTGTATCATTCATGGCGCAACCTCAAATAAGTTGATATGGGTTAATTATAGCATATTATTTGCGTAATCACAAACAAGTCACCTATGGCCTAGTTTTATGAGATAGAATTTCAGAACACTCAGAATAAATTGAAATACTGTTTTGATGCAAAATTGATTTTTATTTATTTTGCGACTATCTACTAGTAAATCATTCGATTTTAAAAATGCTACCCAGTACAGATTAATCATATGAATGAATTAGTGGAATATTTCCATTTAATATAATTGACTCTGTTTGGATACTTGCATATCAGTACTTGAATTTGCATTATCAATAAATGCTATCTTGAATCTTTTACACTTTGTCCCTCTTAAACGTTTGTAAACTCTTGAATATATAAGCATATAACTCATCTAACTCTAGAGTGTTAATGGGCACTATGTTAATTATGTTTAATGAGATAACAACGAGCAATCGTGAGCTTAGCGATTTATAATTTGCGTCTATCGGGTTATAAATTCATTCAGTGCATCCACGAGATATCTAGCAATACAAATAATTTGCACTTGTGTTAAGTGTGTAGAAAGCGAGATTAACTACGGTTTAGATTGTTTAAATTCTCCTCAAAATTTAATCTGATATTATACTCACAGATTTTGCTAATTTGAGTTAGACTAAAAAGCATAAAAGCAGAGATGGCTTTTAATATCGCTGTCGTTTTCACTATATAGCATACTATATGGCATAAAGGACATGGTACTAGCAAATTTGCATCTAAAGTATAGGAGGTGATATTAGTGGAATTGCCATGTTTAAGCTAGCAATATAGATTAGAGTTTGAAAACGCATTAAGAATGGAAATTGAGAGTTAGCAAATCTGAAATGACTTTTAGGACTTTACAAAAATTTACAATTCTTTAGCAAGTTATTATTGATTGTTTTAATCTAAAAAAATATAATTAAGATACTATCTAATGCTAGGAGAATTAAGCGTTATGAGAAAATTATTAATGTTCATTACTATAGCGGTGTGTTTATGTCTTTGTTCAACATTCATATTCACCGCATGTGCACCTAAGACGATTCTGGTTATTACAAGAGAAGCTGGATCGGGGACAAGAGATGCATTTGACACCTTAATCAAAAACGAAAACGGTGACTCGTTAGCTAAAAAAGCAGATGGGACTAACCAGCCAACCGATCTTTTCATTTCAAATATAAACATACTTGAAAGCACTGCGCAGGTCGTAACAAAAGTTGCTAGCACAAAAAATGCAATTGGTTATATATCATTGGGATCAGTTGATGAATCTGTAAAGGCAATTAGTGTAAATGGTGTAGCACCATCGTCCGCGACTGTGCTAGATGGCACTTATGCATTGAAAAGACCTTTTGTAATAGTTACAAAAAAAGATCAAAACCTTACCACGGCTACCGCAGATTTTATGAGTTACTTGAAATCGAAGGATGCGCAAGAAATTGTTGCCAGTTCATATATTAAGCAAGATAATGATTCAAAAACAGCATATGTTGTACCCGCTGCTCCATTAACAGGTACAATCAAATTGCGTGGTTCAACTTCAATAGAACCGTTAATGAAAAGTTTGATACAAGCATATAAGACCAGAGGTGGCTCTGCAGTTTCTGCAATTGTATTTGACCTCGATGCATTGGGTTCTAGTCCTGGAATCACTGCTACAAAAGGCGACACTGAAGGCAATATAATAGGTATGAGTAGCTCAGCCTTGAAGAGTGCCGATAAAGAAGTACTTGAAGAGTTTGATATAGCACTTGATGCAGTTGCAATAATAGTTAACAACGACAATTCGATCACAAATCTAACGATTGCACAAATCTTTGATATATACACTGGGAAATTAACCAGTTTTGCTGATATTAAATAATTATTTATGCATATACAAAAGAAGCATACAAAAGAAAAATTTTTTAAAGCTTTGTTTGGAGCTACTGCAATATTAACAATATTGGAAGTAGCTTCAATCATAGTTTTTATGTTGTATGGTGCAGTCCCAGCATTACAGAAAATAGGTTTTCTTAATTTCATCTTTGGCAGTGAATGGAATAGTTCTAATTATGATACTTATACTGGACCGATGGAGGGACTTTATGGCATAATGCCGATGATAGTAGGAAGTTTGTTTGCAACTGCGGGTGCGGTCCTAGTCGGTGGAACTATTGGATTCTTTTCAGCTGTATTTTTGGCAGAATTTTGTCCTAAGAAACTAAAGAAAGTACTTTCTCATTCAATTAATTTACTGTCAGGAATTCCATCAGTTGTATATGGTTTTTTCGGAATGAAAGTACTATTGCCGTTATTAGGTGTATTCAGTGAAAATGGCGATGGGGCGGGGATTTTATCTGTAAGTCTCGTATTAGGGATAATGATAACACCTACTGTAACGGCATTGAGCAAAACTTCAATTGAAGCTGTCGATCGATCATTCTTCGAAGGTGCGGTTGCACTAGGTGCTAGAAAAGAGCGAGCAGTATTTAAAGTAATAATTCCAGCTGGGAAAAGTGGAATATTTGCGTCATTAATTCTTGGAATTGGCAGAGCAATAGGTGAAACCATGGCTGTAGTTATGGTTGCGGGCAATAATCCGATTTTCCCCAGTGGAATATTTGCCAGCTTTAGAACATTAACGACTAATATAGTATTAGAGATGAGTTATGGAGGCGAATTACAAACAGGCGCGCTTATAGCATCAGGTGCAGTATTGACATTTTTTATTTTAGCAACTAATATTTGCTTTGGGTTAATTAGAAATAGTGGTAGCAGATTTAAGGGAAAAAAGTCCAGCTTAGCGACTCTTGCCACGAGTTATACTTCTACAGACTTCACAGAGGCAACCAAAGCTGAAGGATTGCTAGATTTGCAAACTACAGATGGTGAATTGCAAAACTCGCAAACTTTTAATAACAACTTCCTTGTTACATCTAAGAAAACTGATAAAGCATCTTTGATTGGAAAGCATATGGGAACGGTGTCAACTATAATTGCTTGTGTGTCACTGTTTTCAATTATAATTTTCATATTAGTAAATGGGCTTCCTTATATTACTTCAGAACTGTTATTCGGTGAATTTTCATACGCAGGAACTCCTAGTATAGCATCATCAATTGTATCTACTCTAATGGTGATAGTATTGGGTTCGGTCGTAGCTTTTCCATTAGGTATTGCTGCTGCAATTTTCCTAGCTGAATATGCTAACAAGAATGGTAAAATGTGCAAAATTATACGTCTGATGTCAGAGACACTAGGTGGTATACCTAGTATAGTATACGGACTGTTTGGATTGCTGTTTTTCTGTAACATCTTGAAGATGGGAACGTCCATTCTTGCTGGTGGGCTGACACTAAGTCTAATGATCGTGTCAACAACTATAAGAGGGACGGAAGAAGCGCTACTTATGGTAAATGATTCGTTGCGTGAAGCAAGTTATGCGCTTGGTGCTGGTAAGTTTCGGACGATTCGCAAGGTGGTGATTCCCAATGCATTGCCTGGAATATTTGCAACTATTATATTAGGGATTAGTCGAATGGTATCCGAGTCCGCGCCCGTGTTATTTACAATGGGTGCAAGTATTAAACCCATGCCAACAGGGTTTAAAAGCAGTGGTGCAACTCTTGCTGTCGCGCTATATGCACTTGGTAGAGAGTGGATGCATATAAATGAATCTTATGCCACTGCCTGTGTATTAATAATACTTGTGCTAATATTAAATATCGCGTCAGCAATGATAGCATCAAAATTCACAAAACGACTAACGTGTACGACTTAAAGACATATATCAATTAGTGTAAACTAAAATAGGATTATTAGAATGGTAGAAAAATACAGTATAAGAACTGAAGATTTAGATTTGCATTATGATGCATTTAAGGCACTTTCAAATGTAAATATTCAAATTCCTGAAAAGACGATCACGGCATTTATCGGCCCATCTGGTTGTGGTAAAACGACATTGCTAAAATGCTTTAATAGGATGAATGATTTAATAGCAAATTGTCGTATAACAGGTAAAATCTATGTTCGTGATATAGATATTCATTCGGATATCGATGTAAATGCATTAAGGCGGGATGTCGGTATGGTTTTCCAAAAACCAAATGTTTTTCCTATGAGCGTGCGAGACAATGTCACATTTGGACCGATCACACATGGAGTCAAAAAGAAAAGCGACCTTGATAAAATAGTATATGAATCTTTGCACAACGCAGGGCTTTGGAATGAAGTCAAAGACAGACTTAATAAGTCAGCCTTGGGATTGTCAGGTGGTCAACAACAACGACTATGTATAGCACGTGCGTTGGCTGTTTCACCCGATATATTATTAATGGATGAACCTACTAGCGCACTTGATCCAATTTCAAGTGGAAAGATTGAGGATCTATGTGATGAATTAAAAAGCAGATATACAATAGTCATTGTCACACATAACATGCAACAGGCAATTAGAATATCGGATTATACCGCATTTTTTCTGTTGGGTGAAATGTTAGAGTTTGGTGAGACGGAAGAAGTATTTTCTAACCCTAAAAACAAAAAATGCGAAAATTATATAACCGGGAGATTTGGTTAGCGATGTATAAAAATAAGTTAGATGAAGAATTATCAAAACTCCACTCAGACCTAATACGATTGGGATCTATGAGTGAAGATGCTATTAATTTAAGTATAAAGGCACTATTAGAGTGCAACATCGAAATTGCTAATAATGTCATTGAAAATGACAAAGTTGTAAACAAACTTACCGCTGTAGTTGAAAGTGAAGCACTTAAAATACTTCTAAGAAGGCAACCAGTTGCTAATGATTTAAGGGTAATAACAGGTGCTCTTAAGATCGTATCGAATATTGAAAGAATCGCTGATCAAGCTCAAGATATTTGTAGTATTGTTTTGAATCTTTCGGAAACTGATTACTTAGGCAAACTTAGTAAAATATCCACTATGGCAGATATCTCTAAACGAATGGTCAATTTAAGTATTGACTCGTTTGTAAAGCAAGATCTTAAATTAGCGCATCAAGTTATTGAGATGGACAATGATGTAGACGAATTGTTTCTACAAATCAAGAATAATATGGTAAAATTAATAATAGAAAATTCCGATTCTGCCGATATAGCAATATATCTCATGATGGTAGCAAAATATTTTGAAAAAATAGGCGACCACGCTGAGAATATAGCAGAATGGGTTGTTTTTGAACATACTGGCGCGCGCAAAAACATTAGGTTGTTGTAGGTAAAGATGAATAAAATTGTTTACAGTATCGAAGACGATGAAAATTTAAGATCGTTGATCAATTATACACTTCAAAGAGAAGGTTACGAGATTCAATCATTTGAAAGTGCTGAGGAATGTCTTGAAGTGCTAAAAGACAGACAACCGCATCTAATTTTGCTGGATTTAATGCTCCCCAATATGACAGGCTATGATTTTCTAAAAATCATTAGGCAGGATTATTCTAAATCAGGAATAAAAGTGATAATTCTAACTGCTAAATCTGGCGAATTTAATACGGTATACGGTTTAAATGCAGGTGCTGATGATTATATTACAAAACCGTTTTCCATTCTGGAATTATTAGCTAGAGTTGAAGCGCATTTGCGCGACAATACTGCATTTAACAATAATGACATACTAGATTGTGGTGGCATTAAGCTCCAAATCCAGAACCGCGAAGTGCTTGTTGATGATAAGCCGATTAGATTTACATACCTAGAATTTGAGCTACTTAAATTATTAATGAAAAAATCAGGAACAGTTGTTACACGCGAAGAAATCTTGACAGAGATTTGGGGATATGAGTACTATGGCGAAAATCGTACTATAGATATACATATTAAAAATATACGCGCCAAGCTTGATCCTTATGCTGAAAATATTGTCAGTGTAAGGGGAGTTGGGTATATTTTCAAGGCAGGTGCAAAATGAGACGTGCTACAGTATTGTGGGTTGTTTGTGCCGTTGCCGTTACACTAGCGGTATTTATTTCAATCATGTCAGTTATCGTTGATGCCAGCAACAAAAATGAAACTAAAGCTAAAGCTGTTGAGTTGCTAGATGTTGTATCTAATTCAATAGAACTAATGGACAATGCGACAGATTATGATACTATATCAAAATTGTCTTCTAGTGAAGATATTCGGATTACAATTATTGGAAAAAATGGTATTGTGATAAGTGACACATTGTCATCGGATGTCACGAATATGGAATCGCATATTGATAGAAAAGAGATTGTAGAAGCACTAAAAGGCGAGATAGGTTATGACATAAGAAAATCAGATAGTTTTGATGCGCGATATGTCTATGTCGCAAAGTATGGTTCGGGGTCGAATTTCATCGTGCGCGTAGCACTTAAATTGACACCTATCAATTCATTTTTAGGTGAGATACTTCTCTCAGCAGTAATAGTTTTTGCTGTTTTAGTAATCATTATATATTTTGTTTCAGACCCCATATCAAAGAGACTATTAAAACCTTTTCTATTAATCCGTGAGCGTCTTGAAAACATGCCAAGCTGTACCACTGCTCAAGACTCAGTAGATGGGTTACAATTGATAGAATCTACTAAGTTTCGTGATGTTCCTATACTAACATCGTACGATGATGTTAATGCAATTTTATTTGACATCGATAGACTTTCATCAACAATAGCAATTTTTGCCGAGAACGAACGCAAGGAGAAAGAAATACTCGACTTGATCTTAGATAATATAGATCATGGTGTCATTGGAATTTCCAAAGCCTTGCATGTCTGTGTATGTAACAAGATAGCAACCCAACTTTTAAATATACCAGTAGATACTCATCAAGATCTGCGTGATTTTGTAAGAATACCCGAATTCATAAAATCAATTGAATTAGCGATGGAAACTGAAAAACCCTATATGTTTGATGTGTCGCTAACAAACGGCAAATTCCTTGAAATAAAAATTATACCTATCAGCGCGGGTGAAATTTCTCGCATTATAACTGTGTCGGATGTTACTGACATTAGATCTATTGCAAAAACCAAACAAGAGTTTTTTGATAACGCAGGACATGAACTTAATACACCACTATCTTCAATAGTGGGTTACAGTGAAATCATGCTATTGAACAATAAATATGAGCGTCAGTTCATGGAAATCATTAATAAAGAAGCTGGTAATATGGATGTACTGATTAAAGATATGCTAAAGATATCCGAGATAGAGTCAAACACACCTTTCAATGATATACCACTAAATTTGAAAAATATAGTACTCGATGTAATAAGCTCATTCTCTCTAAAAGCTGTTAAAAAGGATATAAAGGTAACGTATAACCTCGATTTGGTATACATATTTGCCGATCCAGAAAAAATAGCAATACTTGTGTCAAATCTTGTCGATAATGCAATTAAGTATGCTAGCACTGGTGGTGATATAAAAATTAAATTAACACAGGAAAATGAGAAAGCCATATTATCGGTAGAAGATGATGGTATTGGCATTCCTCAAGAATATCTTAGTCGAATATTTGAGCGTTTCTTTAGAGTTGATAAAAGTCGCTCTAGGCGAGAAGGTGGAACAGGTTTGGGTCTTTCTATAGTCAAACATATAGCAGATAGATATAATGCAATAATAACAGTCCGATCAGCTGAAAATATTGGTACTACTATAACTGTAGAATTTGGGTTAGAGGGACTAACATTGGTAGAATGAAATTAATTTCCTCTTAATTTGACATTTACTCTACTTTGCTCTTTTTATTAGTTAATCTAATCTGGGTCATTAATATTTGTGTGAACTGTTTTATTAAATATAACTGATTGATGTTTATGCTTAAATATGCTTGCCAAGTTTTGCTCAAATCCATATGCAGAAGCATTTCACTATTTAAGTACTGCATTCAAATGCACCATGCATATTCTGTAGTGACAATAAGATTACAGTTGTTATGATTATTAGAATAAACTTCTCTAGGTCTCAAATTTTCGGCAGATAGAGGTTATTTAAAAATATTGGGGATTTATCATATTTGTATTCTTGTGCTAATTTCATTAGCTTACACATTTGATTCTTGTTAATTCCTATTTAATATTTTCAGTTTGAGTGGTATTTGCGCAGATTTGCATTAAATATTGACAGAGCATGAGCATATATAGTATAATTTACTCATTAAAATGAGTTTGTGTGCACATGCGCAAAAGCCGAGAAATGTGCAATTCGGACTCTACAATGGAGGATAATATGAATAGTTTTTAGCAACTAATGAACACTTGTTCATGTTTTTTATTATGATTGTAAGCTAATCAAAATTTCCTATGGTAGATAATGCTAGTAGTACCCAATGAGTACACAGGTTGATATTCTCTATTTGCATGCGATTATAGAAAGTATTATATTTCAGTCTTATGTTGCGCGAATGGCGTTTTGCAAATAAAAAATTGAATTAATTAATATCTACTATATCAAAGTCAATTGTTAATTCCTATTGTGTGATTTTTGACCTGAATAAGTATGTATATATAACAGCGAAGCTGGTCAATATATAGGTCATTATTTTAACAAACAGACAATTGATGCAGATGGAGGAATAATATGGACATCTATTCAGCTAATTGATGTTAATATTTATACTGAATATACAACAGCGTGGCGTCCTGTTACCTACGGGCATTT
>JAITLB010000042.1 GCA_031278175.1 Christensenellaceae bacterium | reverse complement strand
GGCAAAGATCATATCGGTTAGTAGAATAGTGGGTTCAATAGCCGAAGAGTCAGCACTTGTTCTATACTCACTCTTTATGCTCTTTTTTACAATGAAGGATACATATATGTATATGGGTATTATTATTGGACTACTAGCACCTGTATTTGTTTTGTTAGGTGTTATAAACATGAAAGAGAGAATACCACCATCAAAGGTAACACCTAAAGTTTTAGATGGGTTCAAATATCTGTTTAGAAACCGACAATTTGCAAGTTTGATATTGTCGCTACTTCTGTCATTTTTTAGGAATCTAGTGTCAGCTTGTATAATATATATGGTCACGTATATATACTCGAATGGATCACTAAATATCTTTTTCGCGCTTCCAGGATCTATAGCATCGCTTGTTGGGATGTTGTTAGCTCCAAAACTTAGAAAGAAGTTTGACCCGAAGATGGTGTTTATATTTGCTACACTAATGCACTCAGTTGGTTTGCTATTGATTTTTGTTGTCGGATTTGGTGTGCCGTGGTATGTAACAGCAATTCTCATGACAGTTGCAATGTTGCCAGTAGGAACAATAAATGTTGTGCCACACTTTATGGCGATAGATACGCTAGATTATTGGGAAGATAAAACAGGTTCGAGAAATGAGGGCATAACGTTTGCTATAATATCGCTTAGAGGCAAAGTCTCATCAGCATTCAAAGATTTCGTATTAGCAATGTTATTAAGTTTCTTTTTCTTTACAACGCCGTTGCAGGCAATAAACAATCACGCACCAGCTCAGTTGAATTTTACTAAAAGCGGAATATTTATGATATTCACGATAATCCCCGCAGTACTCAATTTAGTTTGCTTATTGCCTCTAATATTCTATAAGCTAAACAAGAAGAAAATGAAAGAAATCAACACGCGTTTAGCTATAAAGCGTGCGCAAGAGCAAAGCGAAAAGTTAGGTGTAGCAGAAGAGAGCAACGTGGAGTTAGTGCCATGTGTAGTAGCTGAGGGCATAAGCACCCAAGTTGTAGCAAGCGAAATTGATATTATTAACACTAGCGGATCAGAGAGTGGTGATTATAATAGCGATAATGATTAGTTGTATTATTTATATGCAGCAATCTGACTATTAAATGATCAATTGTTAGAGGTTTAATCCAACCCGAATAATAGATTTCGAAAGGAATAAGGATATGAATAAACGATTTTTAAGAAATACATTAATTGTCATAACACTTTTAGCAACACTTGGTGCTGTTTTAACTGCATGCAATACTGAGGCTAAAGAGACGACATTCTACAAGAAGCTTGATTCTAAAATTGTAAGTATAGTGGATAGTTATAATGAATTGCTTGATAAGCTGGCAAGCGAAACTACTTACTCTTATAAACTAACTGGACAAATTGATAGACTTAGCAATTTTGACAATGAGAACAAACTTTTGCCGAGCAATGTTAAAGACAAAAACAACGAAAGCGGTCGCAATAAATTTGAGCGAGTGTCTTACGAATACGAATATATACAAGTTAATAATGACATATACATCAAAATTGAATATAAGGATTCAAAACGAGATGAAAATGGCATTCCGCTATTCGAAGATGAAGCCTGTAAAACTAATTTATATCAAGATAGCATTACTATTGAATACAAAGTAGTAGCAGGCAATTTGAAAGTTATAGTTAACGATTTGACATTTTATGATGGTATTGAGAGCGAATACGAACCGATGTCACCATTTTGGTTTTTGGAAGGAGTAAACACTTTTTCCAAAGGTGGAATATTGTTAGATTTAGATCCGAAAATCAGAAGCAAGACGATAGCAGCGGGTGCGTTTGCCGCAAATAAGACGACATGGTTTACGACTAAAATTTTTACTAGCACTATGTATTTTGCTAAGGCAGAAGACTCTAACCTGATACCGTATCGGGAAAGCGAACACTCCGATGGATATGGCGAGGATTTAAGTTTTGATTGGGAAAATATATTTGGTGTTGAATCGTTAACCACATGCTTTACCGCGAAAAAGGGACAAATAAAGGAATTAGAATATTACGTTGAAGATTTTGTATCAAACAAAAAAACAACGAATCAAATTTGGGATAGTCAAACGGTAACGACATGGCAAGGCGATCATTTTAGCAGTATCAAGATAAATGCTGAATTTACCTATCCAGATAAAAAGAATAGTATTTCTATTCCAAACTAGTATAGTGTTAAGTTAACGAGTTTATTGTAGAATAAACCTGTTGCCTCAAAATTTACACATAGTAGAAAGTATTCTTATTTTTTAATTTAAAATTTTATTGTAGTTGTCACCAGCGTTTCCATTTCCAAATGCCGAAATGGAAACGTTGGTGGCAGACAACTAAGCAATTTATCATGGTGAAGATAGATTGAAAAATGCTAGATGGAATATTGCTGATAAAAAATATAGTAATGTAGGGAAAAGCAAAATCAAAGCGTTAAAGCACTAGAAGCATCAATGGCAAAAGATGGTTATGATAACCAAAGAAATCTCTGAACAATCCATGAGCATGCATAGGTGACGAGAATTCCAGTTTGCAAAAACGATTTTAATTTTTGGTGATTAACCCAAAGAAGTATTTGTTATAGATGCTATTGTTTTTCTTCTTTTGGGGGGATAAATGAATATGTCAATAAAAACATGTCAAGCTAAGGATTGTGACAATATGAGCATAATTTTTACATCAAAATCCAAAATGCCTAGCAGGGTACAAACAGATAATATTAATAAAAATAGGTCCGACAAACAAGTTTGTAATTATGCAAATAATATGCTATAATTAGATATATCCACTTGTTTCAGGTTGAGCCATGAATGATACTATAGCCGAAATAAACGAATTTTTGACTAAGTTAGATTGAGACGAATTAGCAACTGTTCTAAACTTCATAAATACAATTTCAGTTGATGATAATATCGACAGCAAAATGCAAAATGTCCGTATTGCAACCCAGTAAACATAGTTAAGAACGGGATAATGACGAAGAAACAACGTTATCTTTGCAGAAATGTCGCAAGCCATTTAGTATTGCAATTATTGATAGTGAATAGAGTTGCTTTTTTGAGACGTTCGATTTTGATGCGGGAAATAACAAATATAAAACAAAAGTTCAGGATTCTTAAACATGAACAGTATAAAAAAAAGTATTAATCTCATTTTTGTTGTACTTAATATTGCTTTTTTTGTGATGTTCAG
>JAITLB010000261.1 GCA_031278175.1 Christensenellaceae bacterium | reverse complement strand
TCCATATTGATGGGGGTTTAACGTGTATTTGCTCATAATTTTGAGATCTTTGAGTATCGCCTTGAGTTTTAGGGAATAATAAGATATAATATAGTAGATTAATAAATTGCCATGTGGGGCTTATGTAGATGTCTGCATAAGAGGTGTTCATGATGAAGTCTAAAGTTTTGCGTCCATTATTATTTAGCGTCTGTATATTAATGCTACTATTATTCTTTGTCGCGTGTGAGCAACCTCAAGACAAAAAAAAATACTACTTAACTGTTAATTGCAATGAGGCACATGGGCATGTAGAATCTAGTGCTAGTGGTAATATACTAGATGGTACTGCAGTCAATGTAGTGGCCGTTGCAAATGAAAGTTATACATTTTTAGGGTGGTATATTAACGATGTACTGACAAGTGAAAACCGTGAGCATTCATTTGTAATGCCTAAATATGATTTGACACTTACGGCTAAATTTGCTCTACAACACGCGCTAGTGACATTGGTAGAACCTGATCTAGCACAAGGTAGTGTTTCTATATCAGACGCGGCAGCAAGCGTGGGTGCTGAAGTGACAGTCATCGCATCGCCACAGGAATTGTATAAGTTCGTTGGTTGGTTTAATGAGTCAACATTAATTAGTGAAAATGCTACTTACAAATTTATTGTTCAATCTACACCCATAAACCTAGAAGCTAGATTTATTCGTGATAAATTTTATTTAACAATCAAGATGGTCACACCTGAAAACGATGGCACAAATTCCAACATAGGATATTTTGTGTCAGATACACTCGTCAATCTTCCTTTAGCATCAGACAATTATTATGAGTTTAGTGCTTGGATGGATGAAGATAACACTTTATTGTCTAGTGATCCTAATTACAAACTTAAGATGCCTAATGACGACACAATTATAATTGCCAAATACGAGGCGATCGATGTTGCTATAGATGTCAAATTCGCAAGTGAGCTCGGCACAGTATTGGATTATACTAAAAGTGCCAAATCTGGAAGTGGCATAGAACTAGTGGCTGAAAATGGCATAGATGGCATTTTTGATGGATGGTTTATCGATGGTGTAATTTATACTACTGACAAGAAATTAACATATAAGGTGCTAAAAAACAGCGCGACACAAATACTAGCCAAATTTTCTGAGCGCAAATATGCATTCACTGTGATTATGAATTCAACGGAAGTTGAAATTACCGGTGATACATATAATACTGATTATGCATATGGGGCTAGTATTAAAGTGACGGCTGTGCCACGTGATGGTTATGATTTTGCCGGATGGTACGTAGAAAACGAATTTGCGCGCAATTCATTTACATTTGAATTTACAATGCCACGAGACCCTTATGAAATAGAAGTGCGATTAGTTAAATTATTGGGGTATACTGCTCATGCGTATCATGATGGTATGGGTAGCATTTTAGAATCAAATTCAGGGGTATTTAGTTCCATAAACCCAGTAACAATTGAGGCCGCCCCCAAAACTGGTTATAAGTTCGATGGTTGGTATGTTGAGAGACAATTGATAAGCACAAATTCTAGATATACTCTTGAAACCCAAGAATCTGCAGCTGATTTCATAGCAAGATTTACAATGACAGGGCTAACCTATGTTGAAAAAGGTAATGATGTTGTGTATATAGACGGTTATGAAGGTTCACTGACCAGTTTTGTAGTGCCTGATATGTACGAAGGGAAATTAATTACAGGCTTTAACAGTAGAACATTTGCAAATAGAACTTTAGGCACTATTGAACTACCCAATACACTGGTGTGTGGCGATTCATATCCATTTCGCGATGCAACTATAGAGAAAGCGATCTTCGCTGATGGAACTGTAGAGATTATTGAATATATACTTTCATTTGCTACTATTTCTGAATTAGTTATCCCAGATAGTGTTAAATCCATCAAGCAAATGGCTTTTCAATTAACAACTTTATTAAATGATTTTGTTCTACCAGATGGCATAGAATCTATGCAAATGGGATTTGCATATACAAAGATACCAAATCTTATTTTAGGACCTAATAGGACGATTCTGCCAGATGGCGCATTTGCAGGTTCATGGATCGAAAAGTTTACTCTTAATGATAAATTGGAAGAAATAGGCGATTCTGCATTTTCATCAAGTAAGAACTTAACATCGATAACTATTCCTGCTTCTGTTAAAAGACTGCAGAATGCTGTATTTGAACACACTCCACTTGAGGCAATAACGATTCCTAGTACTCTAGAGTCGATAGGCGTAAATCTATTTCAGATGTGTGTGGATTTGAAGTCTGTTGTAATCAATGCAGATATTCATATTCCCAGTGGATCATTTTTGTGTTGTAGCGCCTTAGAGTATGTGGAATTAAATGGTAAGATTAAAAGCATAGGCTCGGTCGCGTTTATGGGTTGTCGTTTATTGAAATCAATTACTATTCCTGGAAGTGTTTCATATATAGATGACCGCGCATTTGCTGCTTGTAGCAGTCTATCACAAGTCAACTTAAGTGATGGCATCGGTTTATTATCAACTGATGTATTTTTGAACTGTTACTCATTAAAATCAATCTACTTGCCTTTAAGATTACATATTAGTATTGGTGTTTTTTCTGATTTTACGCTTGATTACATTATAGTTGGACCAATTTATGAATTAGGAATATTTAGAGGAGCAACTATCGGTACAATTTATTTTATGTGTTCGTGGGAAGAAATAAGCAGAGTAGAGAGGTTGTGCTGGGAAACAAGCCCTGATAGAAAAACCTTTCGGTATTCCCGACGCTACGCATATACAACTGATCTTAGTGAGTATAATAGAGACTGGAATGGTGACTATATGTGGTCATATTATAATGGTGTGCCGACTGTATTGCGTGATATTCCACGCGATGCAAATTAAGAAAACTGTATTGTGTTAATAAAAAAGGCAACTGTAGCATGTGGAATTGTATTGCGAGATTTCAAGTAGTTAACTTCGAAATTCAAGATATTCAGACATAAATCGCATCGCACTATTAATTTACCGAGCATAGTGCGTGTGTGATTGTTTTGGATCTGCCTAGTGTGTGTTATTATTTGAGAAAGTATTTGATAGGCGGTAGTTAATTATCAATTCTCGGGTTCATCGCGATCTAGTTCGATAATTCCTCGCACCCAAAAATTCATGCCTTTGCGCAAATCGTCATCGTCAATTGTTAAGATGACTGTGTCATTACCATCCACTAATGGGCGTTCTATAGTTTTGAGTTCATACTTTCCACTGCGAAGCTCAAAATGAAGTTCGAAATCTGTAAAGACATCCCAATTGCGTGGCACAGACATGAATTTATCTCTAACCAATGCAAGTCTCTCAGCAACATCAGGGGGACAACTAGGCGAGAGTTCTGCTAATTCATATAGGTTTTCAGTATAATCACCATAAACATTTCCCAATTTACGCCAAGGCTCGATTGAAACAAATTTCATGTTAGCATCAAAGCAACTACGTGCTATTTTAAAAGCTTTAGTATAATAAGCACCCCAATTCCAAAGCACTGATGTTAATACAGAATTATCACCATCTTCTCTAAGTTTTGACATATCCGAATTATACCCGATACTCTTTTTTCCTGCATCTCTTGCGACAATTGACGGATTTGCTGTATCTGTGTCGTAGACTATGAGCTGACAATTATGAGTGTTTATTAACTCTTCAGCAAAAAGGGTTTCTTTTGTAGGGTTATACCAGGAATCAAGAACTTTAACATATATCTGTGAATTAAGGTTAACGGTCTGTACACCAAGTGCAAAGGCATTAATAGCGCTACTTGCTTCACCATTATCATTACCGAATGAGGAAATATATCCAATATTTTCTTGTTCGGAAACTGAAAGCCCAGCAACAATACCAGCTAAATACCAAGCTTGATATATTCTTCCAAAATAATGGTTTAGGTTTCCTGGCTCACCTTCTCCGAAAGTATCCATTGAACCAGTGGCATGCGTAAATATAATCTCGGGATATTGTAGTGCTGCTTGTTTCATGGCAGTCATAAAACCGTAACTGGTTCCTATTATAAAATTACATCCAT
Source organism: Christensenellaceae bacterium (assembly GCA_031278175.1). Lineage (GTDB taxonomy): Bacteria > Bacillota > Clostridia > Christensenellales > DTU072 > JAITLB01. The sequence continues at coordinate 3,137 of JAITLB010000261.1, read as the reverse complement.
TATTTATGAGTGAATCTATATGATTTTTCACCGCAACATCGTCAGTATCTGGTACGTTTTCGATAATTATGACATCATCATTGCTTAGATTAGCTTCTGCTTGAGCCATTCTAATTCCGCGCACATGCTCATATGAATAACCAGAGTCATCTTCTACACCTAATAAAAGAACCCCTACTTTGAATGGAGTCTCTGTTTTGCATGATGAAAACATCATAGCAGAAACTGATATTAGTAGAACTAACAAAATGAAGCATAAATACTTTCTGATTTTCATTTACTTACCTCGCGGTTTAATACTACTTAGTTATAGTTTGTAGCGCAACTTGAATGTTTGTTTTAAACTCATTAATAAGAGATTGTTGTACTATGTTCTTAGAAAGATTCAAATTTAGTATTGATGCTGTTTTGAGCATGTCTACAGTCATAAAATCACCACATATTATATTGCTCTTATCCAAATATCGTTTGTCACTTTGAATCTTATTAATCATTTTATAGAAATTCTTTCTAATTTGTTGGTCTAATTTTTCAGGACTTGATATACCTATCTCTGTGTTCAAATTTGGTGTTTGTTGAGTTTGAAACCAAACCAGACCACCAGGTGTTTCAGACTCAAGAAGCGATGGTGCGTTTTCGCAGAAGTTTTCTGCATTATAACCATATATTCTTTTATTCCACAGCATTGTACAATCAAAATCGACACCTCGTGAAGTGTTAAACCTATAGTATTCTGTAACGTCACCGTCTTTATTATGGTCGGTTTTTATTTGGGTTAGTCCGCGCATAATGCAGAATTTTTTGCCTGAAGTTCGAATCTCTCGCATTGTCATATTAGGCAAATTAGAATCAACTAGTTCATACTCTACAGGTAGATACTTGTTAAGCAAGGCATCAAGGGCAATAGAATTAACTTTAAACTTGATATTTAAAGGTCCTATTTTCTTGTCGTAATACGGGCGTATGTCCAAGATTAGAAACTCTGTTAATGTCTCTTCAATGACACGCGCTAGTTCGCGCAAATGATTTTCGAATGGTTTACCTTTTGCTAATCCATGCGAGGCTCTAATTACGTTAAAAGAATCGGTTGTAAGACGTATACAGAAAAAACGAACACCTGATTCGTATTGTTTATAAATACCATCTTGTTGGCATTTTGCGATAGGTCCCATCTCGTGAGAAATAGAGTTATGTGCGCCAGGTATTACAATATCCCTGATTCGTGCATCGTCTTTGATGTACGACATCCATGTCTTAAAAAACATTGCTAATCAGTCCTCGCTTCAGATAACTATATTGTACAATAAAATAGCACCAATTTCAAGATCTAATTGAATTAGCGCACTAAATATTGCGAAAATTAATAATTTTCCATACAATTTAGATGTATTTTGCATAATCGGAAATAGAACCAATTAGATTGATGCAAACAATTTAAAATGTTCGATTTTGCAAATCGAGCAGTTCGATATAAAGCGAGCTAAGTTTTTGTATAGATTATTAACTCAATCGGAATCAAGATATAATTTATTGATGGTGGTGGTTTTATCTACAGGGAGACAAAAGCATAGACCATTAGCAGGAGAATTAGCACCAGCTTTCTCGGGCAAAGTTCCCATAATCTTATTTGCCGTCTCTTCCGAGACAAGAGAGATTATTATTTCCTTTTCGGGATCATAAGAAATACCTAACAGAGATTTTTTCAGCAAAGTATTTGCTGTACCTCTAGCATTAATTATGGTTGCACCACGCGCACCGCATTCTCTTGCTATATCAACTACCAAATCTCCAAATCCAGCATTAGTTATGATGAACAAAGCCTTCATTGCATCAGAATTATCCATAGTTTCCTACCATATAATAATTTATAGCGTCTATAACGCTAAAAGTTAGTTGTTGGATTTCACGTTAGAAACTTTTAGTTACACCGTTACAATCCGTTAAAGATCTTTCAAATATAAATTCATGAGCATTGATATGAGAGGTGCTACAACACCATTGTTGTATTGACCTAATTTAAATATGATATCTAAATTTTAAACTCTCAACGCAAGTTGCGATATTATAACAAACGCAAAAAAGTTTTGTCAATAGCACACACTTGCAGATTTGAATATATCAATGCATTAGTTGCACAATGCTTAATAAACAACCGATTCGACAGGCATAGTAAATGCAATTCCTGTATTTGATTTATTAAACTCGTGCTTGTTATCTAATAATTCTAAGCAGTTATCAACCTTTGAAGACTTGATCAAGCTTAAAATTATGACTTTGTTCCGCTCAGGAACAAGAGAAAGCACATGGAGCAGTTCATTGTCTTTAGCAATGCCTTTTCCATATACAACATGACATATAGCGGCACCACATTCTGCGAGTGTGGTTAAAAGTTGCGCTTTTTGTTCGCGAACCCCTATAACGATTAAGAACTCGATTTTGTTTTCCATACGTTGTTCCCAGTTTATATTTATTTTTCGTTTAGATCATCATCTTCTGATGTCTCATTATTTGATTCGTCATCATCAGTTAGTAATTCAAGTTCGCTTATAATAGATTCAGCTACCTTGATCTTCTTCAATTTAACAGAGTAAATTAATCCTAAAAGTTGCACTCCTATTAGTGGCATTGCTGCCACAAAAGCTACCATTCCAAATGCTGTTAATAGGACATCGCGATTAAGTGCTTGGCTTGCACCGATTGTGAGAGGTGTTAGAAATGCTGAAATCATTGCACCGCTTGTAACACCGCCTGAGTCGAATGCTAGACCAACAAATAGTGTCGGTGTAAAAATCAACAAAATAAGAGCAATGGCATAGATAGGAATTAAGAACCACAGAATATCAATATCAGCTAGAACTTTAAGTAATGCTATAAATACAGCAAGACCGAGTCCTAAGGCTAAAGTTATTCGTATAACGTTCTTTTTAATATAACCATTTGTAATTTCTTCAACTTGTTCTCCTAATACAGTGACTGCTGGTTCGCTCAATGCAATTGAAAAGCCAAGAACAAAACCAATGGGTAATAACAACCATTTAAACCAATCCTCGCGCGATGCATCCATAAAAGCTTCGCCGATATGTTTTCCAGCTAGAGAAAAGCCATAATCAATTCCGCTTAAAAACAAAAATAATCCG
>JAITLB010000212.1 GCA_031278175.1 Christensenellaceae bacterium | reverse complement strand
AGGTAAAACTATTTTAAGTGATGTTTCATTTGAGATAAAGCCAGGTGAAATGGTTGCTCTCCTCGGCCCAAATGGTGCTGGTAAAACCAGCATATTGAAATGCATAACGGGGTTATGGCAAAAAACAAGCGGTTATATTAAATTTCAAGATGAAGAACTAGGGGACAGTAATTCTAATATCGTTTTCATCCCCGAAAAATTCAACTTTATAAATTCTCTTTCTGGGTATTCTAATCTAATATATTTCCTTAAATTTGCAAACGTAAATATAGACAATTTGCTAGTCAAAGAAGTTTTCACCAAACTACAAATATATGATAGATTAAACGATATGGTAAAAACCTATTCAATGGGAATGAAACAACGTCTAATGCTTGGGTTAGCAGTGCTTCGTGGTAGTAAATTTATCATATTAGATGAACCGACTAATGGTCTTGATGCAACGGGTATAGTGACATTAAGAAACACATTAAAGGAACTTAACAATGCTGGATTGACTATCTTGATTTCCAGTCACATATTATCTGAAATGCAACAACTATGTAACAAGTTCATTTTCATTTCAAAGGGAGTAATTGTCAAAATAATAGAGAAAGAAGAACTCTTCACTCAAATCGAAAGGAAAGAGCATATTGTTGTAACATTTGGTACTGATACCGACTTGTTAACTATAATCGAATTATTAACTAATAGTGGTTTTAATGCTGAGATTGTAGATAATAAGATTCACATATATACACCAAAAAGTAATATGCAAACACTTAGTAAACTCTTTTCAGATAATAACCTTTTCTACTCGGATCTGAATATATTTGAAGAGCGATTAGAAGATATATATTTAGAGCTTAACTAAATTAAATGTAAGTTCGTTAACGTAAATCTAACTGCATAGACGTTGTGACAAGTTAATAACCGAATAAATGTTCGTTTGCTGATATCACCTTATGCTTAAAAATGCGCTCAACGCTTTCTCTAAGAAGCATTCGAGAAACATTTATTGCTTTGAAAGCGCAGGTAATTATCATATGAAAGGAATCGGTGGTAAAATGAATATGTCTCTATTGTCAGCATTTGCGAACAATGTACGCTGATCCACAAATCAGGAGTGGTGTAATGAATTAATGAGCGCTAAAACAATCCAACGCACCAAATGCGTGCCACTTTCAAAAGGTAGGTATAAACATTGAAACGTTATTTAAATTGCATTATCGCAGAATTTTATAAACTTTCTCGCGGCAAGAAAAAGTATATTTTTTTGATACTACTCATTATCTGGTTTACACTAGGAACAATGCTTTATTCTCTGGATTTGGTTGAATTCGAGGAAAAAGAATACAATGGTGAATATGGTATTAGACGATACGAGAATTTTGAAGAACTCAAAGAGTACATTGGTGCGACAATGACTGATATAGAACAAATAAAATTAGAATATATCGAGACACAGCGTTTCTCGCCTCAATCTAGAGAAGAACAAGTATCATTTGACGCTAAAATAATGCTCCTAACAAGGCAACTAAATGTTTATCAATACTTGTTAGATAATGAAATCCAAGCAAAAGAATATTACGATGCAACATTTCTCACACAACGTGATACAAATGCTTCCGTGTTTTGGACGCTTTATTCAATACCTCTTTACATGATATTAGCAATGTTTATTTACTTCGCAAGTATGTCAATAAACTCCGATATTGAAACTGGTGTCGCGGTAATAGAATATACTCAAGGTGTAAGTCGCTTGCAAATTATAATTTGTAAAACTCTGTCGCTTATACTACTCGCATCTATTTTAGCAATTATATCTTGCTTGATATCTTTCATATTAGGTGCAATACTCGGGGGTACAAACGCTGAGATTGTTTTTGCCACTGATGTTTCTGTATTCAGTCTTAACTATGGTGAGATATTAGGTCTGTATCTAGGCACTTCGCTACTCGCAATTTTTTCTACCATTTTATTCAGTGTTTCTATATCTATATTTATCAAAAGCAAGGGGTTGTCTGCTATATTAAGCTTTTGCGTATTGCTGTTTTCAAAGTACTTATTTCAATTTCTTCTCAATATAGGTGTTAAAGCATACAATTTCTGGTTCGCAAATTTTATTATGCTTACTGATGTTTTTACAAACCATTCGCCTTTGATCACATTCAACATCCCATATGTTGTATTACTATGTATATTATCGCCAGTGCTTTTATTGTGGTTAGCTTCTATCTACCATTTAAAACGCGATATTAATTATTAAAAAATAATGTATGCTATGATAAGTCTTAATGAGATTGCCGTCATAAAAACAGCCTTCTCGTTTGATATGCTTTATTCAAAAGAAAAGGATTGGTGCGCCTATCAGGACTCGAACCTGAAGCTAAGCCTTAGGAGGGCCTCGTTTTATCCCTTAAACTATAGGCGCAATAAAGTTGCTGTAAACTATTTATCAATCAAATCAAATCCCACTTGAATAAAATTCTGGCACTCAAGAGATCATTTAAATACGATTGTGCTATTCCTATAAAACAATTACAGGCATTATTTTATCAAAAACATGCATTCACCGCCACGCAGTCACCAAGTAATGTGTGTGCTGCAAAATCAGCGCATTA
>JAITLB010000205.1 GCA_031278175.1 Christensenellaceae bacterium | reverse complement strand
GTATCATGGTTACCTCTCGTTCTTTCCCGCTAAGATAATTTTTTTTAGAAACTCCATTTCCTGCGTGAGGTAGGCAACCTGATGAAATAAACGCTGTAAATCATCGCGGGAAACGGTAGCAACAACAACGCGTGGACTCTTGGTAGAGCGCGGAGGCTTGGGTACATTTAGATCCAAATCGGGCATGTCCGCAGCGGTTACCTCCTGTATGACGGCATTCGGCTTGGGGCTCACATTGCCTTTTCCAGGTTGTCTTTCGCGTCCGTTTGTGAACTGCAAGCCCTTAGCAACAAGCCCCCAAATGCGGTTCATGCCTACTATTTGCGGGTCGATGCCAAAGTCGCGGAATATTTTATCTGGCATTGCGCCCTGCTTATACCGCCGCCAAAACAACTCCTTGAATATGAGCATGTACGATACGGTCTTTTTCGTTACGCTTACAACGTGGGGCGATTGAGAAAGAATCTCCATTTGCTCCTGAGTAAACGAGGAATGCCCGTTGCTCGGTGAAATCGGTGCGTCAAGGTTTACGTTACTTAAATCGGTGTAAGTAATCCGCTTCTTTCTGCCCGCACCGGGGCGTGCGCCTCCGCGCTGTCCTGTCATAGATACCTCCTCTGTAACGAGAAACCCCGTTTTGTAGACATATTATACACTAAATTATATGCTACTGTCTGCTTTTTGGGTTAGCTGTTACGCTAAGTGTCCACTTTTGTGGGGCTCTAAATTATGATTGGTGTCTACTTTTGTGGGTACACTTCAATTGGACTAAAACTGAGATTAACGACCAACATTAAATCATAAAATCTAAATGACAAATTAAAATGTTTGAAACTAATTCAAAACACAAAATTGCAATTTGAAAAATTCGATTAGTTTGTTCGCACGTGTATGTGCTATAATTTCTTGCTTTTACTGCCCCAATTTGCTATAATCATAAGAGGCAAATTATATTAAGCAAGGAATTTCATTTTTCGACTGCTGACATACTAAACTTGGCAAAACAACAAAAAACAACAAGGAGACTACCATGGATCAATTTATTAGTCTTAATTCTATTAAAGAACTATTGGAAGAACCTGGATGCGAGAACGTCCAATATTTTGGTGACAGATTTCCAGCCGATCCGTATGAAATTCTTAAAGCATGTTGCGCTCTGACGAACAGATGTGGAGGTCAACTTGTATTCGGTATAACTGCTAATCCTCCAAGAGTGGTTGTCGGCACAGAGGCGCATCTTAAATCTGGCATCACACTCGAATTTGTCGCAGAAAAGTTGAAAATGATGCCATTAACGCAACTTTTCGAGGTTGATTCGAAAAAAGTATGGGTTATCACAGTTATTTCTAGAGTGCCACGATTACCATTCGAATTCGAAGGTGTCCCTTGGTGGTACGAAAATGGTTACCTTATTCCGATGCCAGAAAAAGTTCGACATGATATTTACTTTGAAGATGGTTACGATTTTACGAGTGAAATCTGCAATGATTTGTGTATCGACGATTTAGATGATGTTGCTATTGATTATTTTCGCGAAAAATGGAGTTCAAATACCGATGATTCTATGATCTTGACACTTACTAAAGAACAGCTTTTATTAAAGTCTGGTTTGTTAACAGAGGATGGGTTGACGTACGCAGCACTGATATTATTGGGGAGAGAATCAGCACTGCAAAAACATTTACCAGCTGCTCAGATACTTTTTGAGTTTCGTGTGCATATTGGAGTAGAATACCCTTTGCAACGCGAAGAATTGACTGGTGGATTTTTCAGCTATTTTGATAAGCTTTGGGAAATCATAAATATGCGCAACCTCAAAGAACATTATTTAAAAATGTTTTCTATGATCCCAGTCCTCATATTTAACGAAAAAGTCGTCCGTGAAGCCATATTAAATGCCGTTGCACACCGCGTTTATAAGAATGGAGGTAGGATTTATATCCGTCAATATAATACCATGCTTGCTATTGAAAGCCCAGGTACTTTCCCACGTGGAATAACGGTTGAAAACATACAAAGAAGGAGGAGACCGCGAAACCCACTTCTTGTAAAAATATTTTCAATTTGCGGTCTAATCAAAGTTGGGGAGGGAATGAAACTCATCCGCTATTTTGCTATTCGTGAGGGTAAGTCACTTCCAGATTTCAGTGGAACTAATAGGGGGCTTGTAAGACTCACGCTAAATTGCGATGTAATTAATAGACGCATGTTAGGTCTTTTACAAGATACTAGCGATGACATATTGAGTCAATTAACTGATGAAGATTATATTTTGATCTGCAAAATATTCAATGGTAGGGATCTAGAAGATGTTGGATTGGAAGAATTTGCACATATAAGAGAGTTGAAAATTTTAGAACCCGCTGAGATTTTTATAAAATCTCCTGATCAGAAGACGATCTCCGAGTAAAAATACAGTAGTGCAGTTTAATTGAAGCCACTTAACTGAATTTGGCGCAAAAAAAACTAAACCTAAAAGCATTTTCACTTTCTTATAAAATGCCGAAGTTGATTTGTCATTTAATGTGTTTTTAGCCAACTTAAGCAATTGACACTCAAAGGAATATTTATGGATCTAGGATATAAGCTAAGTTTTCAGCTATGTTTTGCGAGCCGTGAAAACTAAAATTGACTAATTGCGAATTTTAGGATATAATACGATAAAAGCATAATTATATAACAGGTGACATTATGCAACTTTATCATGGTTCAAAAAGTGGATTATCGGGTCAAATAAGACCAGCAAGCCGCAGTCAATGCGATTTCGGGTCTGGATTTTATTTGGACACACATCCAGAACCGACGTGCGCGTTAGTTTGTTCTTATGATACCGCAAAGATATATACCCTTGAATTGGATTTGACAGGTCTTAAGATTTTAAATTTACCAGCGACAGTTGAATGGGCTTTGCTTATCGCCTACTTTCGAGGCAAGCTTGAAAGTATTAAAGACTCAAAATTATATAAACATTATTCGACAATGGCTGATGAATATGATGTTATTTGTGGATTGACCGCAGATGATAGAATTTTTTCAACACTAAAATTTTTCTTTGATGGGTTCATCACAGATACTGTTCTTTTAAAAGCTCTATCTGCGTTGGATTTTGGAACACAATACGTAGCGAAAACTCAGAAGGCATGTGATGCTATTACAGTGAACTCCTTTGAGAGTTTTCCAGAGGCGGTGCGTATGGACCTAATTGAGAAGAACAAACAATTGCGTTTAGAAGCAATTCGTTTAACAAATGAAATTCGCCAAAACAGCAGACGCGAAGGGCATTTCTTCGATGAAATTTTAAAAAGCGGAGTTTAATATGATACAGTCAAAGCGAACACTCGAATTAGTCTTAACCGACACACAAGGGAAACTGTTTGAGCTTTCATTTGATCAAGGACTCGATAGTGTAGACTTTATTGAGAAATATATGAATAGTGATGTTTGTGCACATTTTGATTTGCCATTTGATCACACGCAATGGGCAGGGGAGGAGTATATTTTAGCTTCATTATTAGACGAAAACCCAGTTAAATGCGGCAAACAATTTAACCGCGAAGCGATGTACTGGATAGGATGTGTGTATCGCGAGTGGCAGTTAATAACGAATGAAAAGAGCAAGTGTATTTACAAACAAGCCGATGCGAATTTTATGAATATGGTATATCCAGGGTATCATACCATTAGCACGCAAATGGCGGTTGAACGTATCAAGGAATCAAAACTACCGCATAATGAAAATTAAGACTAGCGACAAAAAATTCTACTTTTGCAACAAATGAAAACTCTACTTTTACGACAACAGAAACTCCACTATTACGACAGCAGAAACTCCACTTTTCATACATTCAATTTTCCACATTTGATGCATTATGGTTGACGATCAGAAGAAAATAATATACGATAAGCCAACACTTTAAATGGATGTGGAGGATAGCAATGTCGAAATATTTAGACAGACTCGCAGATTGAGTATAGCGGATTCACTCAAAAAGGATATTTACAAACAAGCTGATGCGTATTTTATGAATATTGTATATCCTGGGGATCATATCATTAGCACGCAAATGACATTGAACGTATCAAGGAATCAAAACTACCGCATGATAAAAATTAAGACTAGCGACAAGGTAATTCTACTTTTTGCGGCAATAGAAACTCTGATATCACGGCAATAGAAACTCTACTATTACGACAGTAGGAACTCTACTTTTACGACAACAGAAACTCCACTTTTCATACATTCAATTTTCCACATTTGATGCATTATGGTTGACGAGCATGAGAAAATAATATACGATAAGCCCACACTTTAAATGGATGTGGAGGATAGCAATGTCGAAGTATTTAGACAGACTCATAGACGGAGTATCGCGGATTCGCTCAAAAAGGATATTTACAAACAAGCTGATGCGAATTTTATCAATATTGTATATCATGGGTATCATACCAATAGCACGCAAATGGCATTGAACGTATCAAGGAATCAAAACTATAGCATGATAAAAATTAAGACTAGAGACAAGATAATTCTACTTCTTGCGACAATAGGAACTCTGCTATTACGACAGTAGAAACTCCACTTTTCATGCATTCAATTTTCCACATTTGATGCATTATGGTTGACGAGCATGAGAAAATAATATACGATAAGCCCATACTTTAAATAGATGTGGAGGATAGCAATGTCAAAATATTTAGACAGACTCATAGACGGAGTATCGCGGATTCGCTCAAAAAGGATATTTAAAAACAAGCTGATGCGAATTTTATGAATATTGTATATCCTGGGTATCATGCCAACAGCACATAAATGGCATTGAACGTATCAAGGAATCAAAACTACCGCATGATAAAAATTAAGACTAGAGACAAGATAATTCTACTTTTTGCGACAATAGAAACTCTGCTATTACGACAATAGAAACTCCACTTTTCATACATTCAATTTTCCACATTTGATGCATTATGGTTGACGAGCATGAGAAAATAATATACGATAAGCCCATACTTTAAATAGATGTGGAGGATAGCAATGTCAAAATATTTAGACAGACTAATAGACGAGGTTATGGATTGCTCAAAAAGGATATTTACAAACAAGCGGATGTGAATTTTATGAATATTGTATACCCAGGGATCATACAATTAGCACGCAAATGGCGGTTGAGCGTAGCAAGGAATCACAACTACCGCATGATAAAAATTAAGACTAGCGGCAAAAAATTCTACTTTTTACGACAATAGAAACTTTACTTTTACGGCAATAGAAACTCTACTTTTACGACAATGGAAACTCAACTTTTTATACATTCAATTTCCTACAATTGATGCATTAGGGTTGACGAATAGAAGAAAATGATATGCAATAGGTACACATTTTAAATGGAGAGGTAGCAAGGTCAAAATATTTGGACAGCCTCATAATGATAAAAATTAAGACTAGCGACAAATAATGCTACTTTTGCGACAATAGAAATTCCACTTTTACGACAATAGAAACTCAACTTTTCATACATTCAATTTTCCACATTTGATGCATTATGGTTGACGAGTAGAAGAAAATGATATGCAATAGGTACACATCTTAAATGGAGGTGTAGCAAGGTCAAAATATTTAGACAGTCTCATAATGATAAAAATTAAGACTAGCGACAAATAATGCTACTTTTGCGACAATAGAAATTCTACTTTTACGACAATAGAAACTCAACTTTTCATACATTCAATTTTCCACATTTGATGCATTATGGTTGACGAGTAGAAGAAAATGATATGCAATAGGTACACATTTTAAATGGAGGTGTAGCAAGGTCAAAATATTTGAACAGCCTCATAATGATAAAAATTAAGACTAGCGACAAATAAT
>JAITLB010000152.1 GCA_031278175.1 Christensenellaceae bacterium | reverse complement strand
CACAGTAACAATTTCAACCTCTATTATATCAGCACAATAATACTTCCACTAGACCATTTGATAATGCGACTATAAATACTCTGATTATACCAGAAGGATCACTTTATGTTACCCAATCTACATTTCAGGCAGCTAAAATAAGCACATTAATTATTGCTAATAGCGTAACTAAAATTTGTACTTACGCATATTATGCGTTAACCATATTGGAGAATTTGCAACTTCCAGATAGTCTTGTAAGAATAGAAGATTATGCTTTTTACGCTTGTAATACAATAAAGACTATAACATGGAAGCATACTTGAGTCAATTGGTAAATACGCTTTTAGTAGGTGTTCTCAACTGCAAACAATTAACATTCCTAATTCTGTTAATACGATTGAAACTAATGCCTTTTCGGATTATCATAGTGCTACCAATGGTAATCCCTGACAGCATGGTGAATATTGGCACAAGCGTTTTGCTACTTGTAAAAACATTATTTCCGCAAATATTCCAAGCGGAATAAGTGAAATGCCATATGAAATGTTTATGAGTTGCAGGGTACTTACTAGTATTATTATTCCAGAAAACATTAAGAGAATAAGTGATAGAACATTTCTAGTTACAGGTTTCAAATCAATTGTAATTCCCGCAACAGTTGAACACATTGGAACAGAAGTTTTTGCATCCTCCAAGCTTAATCAATTGAAATAAATGCTATTATTACGGAGTTGCCAGACTATATGTTTCAAAACTGTGCTAATTTGACGGAATTTTCAATACCTGAATTTGTTACAAGTCTAGGAACGGGTGTATTTTATGCAACCAGTTTAACAACTATAAAACTACCTAGTAATATGACAGTAATCGGTGAAGGTGCATTTTGTCGTTGCGAAAATTTAGTGGAAGTAATATTTAATCAAGTTATTACAACAATTGGTAGTATTGCATTTGGAGTTTGTACAGCACTAGATCGATGACTATTCCGCAAACTGTTACTAGTCTGGGTTCTACAGCATTCTCTGGTTGCACAATGCTTAAATCGATAACAATTGAATGTGATATAAACAAAATAGAGAAAAATACATTTTATAATTGTACAAGTTTGGCGGAAATTGTAATAGTAAATGGTGTAACAGAAATAGGTGAACTAGCATTTGGTAATTGCAGCAAACTAACCTCAATTGAAGGTATATTAGTAGGTGTGACAAATATAGGTGTGCAAGCATTTAATAATTGCAAAAACCTCACTTCAGTTATAATTCCTGACAGTGTGGTGGTTATAGCTGAGCTCGCCTTTAGTTCTTGTAGTAACTTAGCATATGTAGTGCTAGGCGGTGGAACACAGCAAATTGTATCAAATGTTTTTTCAAAATGCAATATGCTGGGAAGTGTATTCTTTTCAAATACTGACTTGACGGAAGTAACAGAATTAAAGACTTTGGGGGTTTTCTAATACGGAATTTTACACGTATTCTTCTGAAAGATTGGATGGCAATTATTGGTGTTGGGTTGGTGATGTTGCAACTCCATGGTCTCAAATACCGATAGAGGAATAATTTAAATCAACTAAAGCATCTCGAGATGTTTAAATCTCCTTTTACTGTTTTAGTGCTTGCTTTGCGCGCAAGCATGTGTGCTTCTACAACCTTTACCAGGGATTCTAATACTAATAATGACAAATTTCAAAAATAACTGGTTACCGAGTAATTGATTATAAACACAAAATCCTGACTTGTGTAGTTAGTGCTGGTGAGTATTATTTTACCAAGACATTAAAACAGTTAAGTGTAAAAACAAATTTCATCTCTAACGGGTGAACCTGAAATCGCATTGTTATATAGTGTCAGTTTATCATTCAATCTAACTAACATATGGTTATTTTGCGCATTATTTTTTAACAAACTTAAAATAGTAGATAATGACGTGCATGAATATTGCATTGAAATTAATAGAAGAGACTTGCATAAATAAATGCAATTGAAACAGTTAATTTTTACAGCGCTGTAAATAGACTTTGGAATTCAAGATTAACCTAAGCGTAAATAGATGTCTCAGTTGCAAATAATAGCGAGAGAAGTGCAAATTGATAAATGCGATAGAGGTTTTATTAAAGATATTATTAGAATATTAGATTAACTTTGCATAAATTTAATGATGAATCGTATTGAAATATTATCGAGATTTAAAACTGGCAAATAGTCATCGTGAATAAGATCAGTAAAACGCAAAAATCAGGCAAATTTAACTTTGAAGAGGTATCAAGCGCTGTTTTAATATTGCTAAAAAACAAAAAGCTCTAGCAAAGTCCAACTCGTAATTTTGCAAATACGCGCTTTTTAATAGTTGCTATATAACATTTTGAAAATATTTCATATAAAAGCCTTATTTAATTAGCATATTACTTGATTTTTGCCACTTATTTAAGCTACAATTATATAGGGTTATTAGTAAATAATACCTAAATTCACTAAGTGCGCTTTTAGTGTTTAGAGTTGGTAAAATGAAACAAACATATACTAGTATTATTTTAATACTGGTGAGACCAGCGATTATGTTTTTGATGGTTTCATGTACTAAGGTAGATGACTCTGTTGAATATTACCTTTATATTGCGTTAAATCACTCTCAAAGTGATGTTGAATATTTAGGTAGTTCTTATGTGCAACCAAACCAAAGTGCATTTATTATGACCACCACTAGTGATAAATTTCATTTCAACTGTTGGCAAACAAATGATATTCTAAACTATGATGATATTGGATACACGTTTTTAATACCGAATCATGATTTAGAGATGATTTCCCAATTTGCATACAATCAAGATTTATTGCAATTGTCAGTTATAAATTCTGGTAATGGTGTAGTTAAACTGTCGAGTACAGATTTAAATGTAGGCGATGGAGTGACTGTTATTACTCTGTCAAGTATCAATTATGGGTTCGCGGATTGGTTTGATGGTGATACTCCAGCACGAGAGGAAACCAATTATACTTTTATAGTGCCAATTTCACCCATAACTTTAGACGCTAAATTTGTGGGTGTATTATTTAATTCAATAAATAATGCACATTTAAATTTTAGCGTAATTTACGATATATTCGGTGTTGGAGTGTTGCTATGAAAATTAAAACCCTAAAACCTTCATTATTTTTAACATTAATTGTTATTGTGTGTGTGATGTTTATTATTTCATTATTTGCACTGTCACTAAATGCTCATAGTAACATAGCACTTTCGAGGGAGTATGACGTAGATCCTATTACTTTTTGGACTAATGATACCCTTTCAAATTCATTTTATTACGATGCATATGGATCTAACGGACTTCGCATGGAGGCACGCCACACATATACACACGTTTTGAACAATGATTTTTTTTCAAACACTACTAATAAATTCGCTTATACAGGTCCAGCCTATACCGCAACTGACGTAACTAACATTTCCAATCAAACAGTTCTTACTGGCGCAGATACTGCGTGGCCTAATGGCAATGCGGCTACAGGCAATGACAATATTAAAGGATTTTTCCAACTGCAAGGTGCAACTGCTATCGCTGCGCAATCAGCAACGATAAACTATTATGCTATTTACATTATTGAATTAAATTTTCAAGATAAAATGTTTGCTGCAGTGCAATCAGGAAGAGTTGATGTAAAACTTGCATCAGCCTCGATCGATGCTACTGCTTATGGTGCTGACGCTGTTGCAAACCCTGGGCGCTTTGATCTTGATGCTTATGACCCATTAAAGATTCAGTTAACTCCGCCAATAATCACAAAGGATAAGATTT
>JAITLB010000143.1 GCA_031278175.1 Christensenellaceae bacterium | reverse complement strand
TCGCTTATAACCAACTTGCCTTCGTTTATAGTTATCTGGTTAATAGTGAGAGCCCCTGATTTAGACTTGTAGTTTGTTGCGTCACTTGGCGTAAATGTAAATGCAAAATTACTTGCGTCAGTTATGTCATAAGCAGGTTTATATGTAGGATTTGTCCATGCAAATGTGCCGGCCACTAGTGTTGAACCCAGTGTAGCAGTATATTTTTTAAAATAATCGGTTGCTACATCACCAAGTGACTGTCCATAATTCATGGTAAGCGCTACATTTGTAATTGTGGGTTCTGCTTTCCTTATTATGAAATTGCGATCTGACGTTCTGCCGACCACTTCCGAGCCTCGCAATATCTTGGCATAATGCCAGTAATGCGTGCTGGTGTCGGCTGAGTCGAGTAGTGCTTGCGAATAACTTGACCCGCCCGCTGAGAGCGCATACTCGCCTGCAGAACCCGCTTTATAACGGTTTTCCGCTGTATATCCTCCAGGGTTTTGCACATACGGACCTTGCGGCGATCCGTTATACACAAACTCATTTGAATCGTTTTCAATGCTTATTGCTGTAAAGTTTGCAGTAAGCGATACACTTGTGACGGTAGAGGGGATTAGGTTTGGTGCTTTTGTTTTCAGATTTATTGAGTATTGATCGGAGACTAATGGTGTCCATCCCGCTTCCGCAGTCCCAGTAATACTCCATGTCCAACCACTAAAATAATAGTTATCTTTAGGTGACACTATAGCAGTAGCTGGGGTGCTTATACTGCTAAATTTATTGCTAGTAATGCCCGCAAGATTTAATAGATTGCCTGCATTAGCATTAGCAGTTCCTACGCTGACATTTGGTATACTAAATGTAGGTGTGCATGTTAGTTTGACATCTGTAAATTTAATGGCTGCTAGTTGTGTCGAACCTCCCAAAGCATAATACTTGACGCTTATATAATTATACAATACGATGTCAAAGCCATCTGCATCGCTAGAGCTCAGCTCTTTGGTCTCGGAGTATCGAACCTTTGCGCCACCGCTGAAAATATCTCCACCTTCATAGGTTTTACTATTATCTATCGTAACTTGACTACCAAATATTTTAAACCAAATGGAATAGCTATTACGAGTAGCAGCCATGTACCAGCTCTCTACTTTTGCATCTATTTCTAATGTAATTGATGTGCGCCCCATCTTGATTGCATTTTTCATATCCTCATCAAATCTCACATGAATAGTATATGTGCACTCTAGTATTAATGTTCCGTACCCGCCAAACAAACCAGATTTATCCTTTTTCCACTTCGGAACGTCCCGATTTCCCGTATCAAAGTTTGGATAATCTATATCTTTAGATACTACACCATATTCACCAGTATGTAGGGCTCTTTCACTTTCATCAGTTGTACCAGGTGTATACTCTTCTTTTCTATCATCAGCTAGTGCTACTATTTCGCTACTGCCCATATTCTCAAGTCCGAATTTTTGTGAGACTTCCTCAATGGTGCCATTTAAACTATGCATTGCAAGTAGCAATACCATTCCAAGCACAATAGTCACTATCCCTGCGACAAAGTATTTCATTAAGTTATGGGAATATCCAAAATGCTTTTTGTGCCTAGCTACACTCAAATGGTTTTTCATGATCACAAACCTCACTATTTACAAATCGGCCAGTGCCTCTAATCATAAGAGCATCAAAACGTGTGTCTTGACACTTTCTACATGTGCTTTCTATCAAAATTTAAATCAGTTTTACATCCTTAGTTGGATTGTTACTATGCCAAATTAGGCATCATTTTTAACTACGTTTCGCTCACAAACTTACAATGAAATATTGGTTATTTGTGCGCTAAAAATTAGGGCCAGATTATAACAATTTAGCTATTATTTGTCAATAGTTTGTTTGATATTTCCTTACTAAAATTGGCAAATTTTACGCATTATTTTTGCATCTATTATGCTGTTTTTTAGTTATTACTTTAAATCTGTTATACCACACTAGTTTTAATATAATTATACGCGGATTTTCGCTTAATTGCTGTTATAAATTTGCTTAACCTGGTTGGAATGTCGCTCTAGACTATAAACACAGATTAAAAATTTTTGTCACAAACGTATATTCCATACTAAATCGACTTTCAATAAATGAACATTGTTCATCTTTTCGTAGCAGCTCATTTTTTTCAATATGATACATAGACCTAATTGCAAATTCGGATGAAATATAATGACACCTCTACACATGCACTGCACAGTTCTGAAATTTTGGAACTTGCTTAAATGCAAAGGTTGAAATACCATATTTACAAAGTTTTAATATATAGTTACTTTCTAGTCCTGCTCGTTTTGCAATGTATTATTAGCAAAACTAACAAAGTTAGTGCTTAAAATACTTACTCTTATACTATCTGACTTAATACCCACTAACACTAGCTTGAATAGATATTTGATATTGAAAGTAAATGCAAAATGTGGTGCTTGATGAGATTAGTAACAAAAAAGATATTCAAATTTAAAAATCCCTTGCTCACTCTTGTTTTTAGGATATTTAGAAAATATTAGAAAGACAATATTCTAGTACAAATAGCAAATAACTCATAATTTAATTTTGCAGTTATTAGAAAAAGCAAAACCTTTAAGTGGAATTAGCATTATGATTTCTATTCACTTGTTAATTTCCAACTTTACATATGCTAAATTCTATTGAAAGGAGCGTAGTCCACAAATTCGATGACGTATTATATTATATTATATTAGACTTGTTCGCTAACCCAGATTTAGGTTAATCATAGCGGCGATGATAGTGGTTCTTAGCAAGAATCTTTTACGTCGATTGCGGTATGGGTTAGACAATATTTTGAATACTTT
>JAITLB010000229.1 GCA_031278175.1 Christensenellaceae bacterium | reverse complement strand
GTGTAACATAAACATCAGTGTCACGCATTACTCACACCCTTACAACGACTGTTAAAAGATGCAAATTCGAATTTAACTGTTTTCTTATAATCAGAAACTATACGCTTTTTTGTTTCTGAAATGTTAATACAATTTTTTTTCCAGATACTAATGTTTTGCGAGTAATCGTATAGTTGGCTCTATACCTTACATTGTCAATAATACATGAGGTGGCAATTTCTTTGGGCGGGTATAGTGTTGTAATTACTATCGTCCCATTAGGTTTAACAGTATAAATTACAGCTAACTCTCTCGTATCTTTACCGAGATAATCCAACTGCAACTCTGTGCCTTCGGGAAGTTTATTACCATTTTCATCTACACATAGTACAGGAACATTATAGAATTCTTTGCCTATTATAATTGAATTCAATAAGACAATCGGCAATAGAATCACTAATAACAACAATCCTAAAACTTTCATACTGATACCTCCTGGTTTCTAAATGAGGCGAAAAAATCAAACAAATTGCTCGTTATTCTAGTAGCAAAATTGTTTTGAAATACTATAGAACCTAAAAATTTAGCCCCATAAGTGTGTATTCCAACGACCTGATATCCATGGGTTGATGAATATTTATAAACTGGTGATCCGCTCTGTCCGATACTAGTATCGACTGCATAGCGAAAAGTATAAGTGAATGTAGATGAAACAGTTCCACTCATACCCCACGTTTTGGCAGACATCATTTCAGTTCATTTCTCCAGATAACCTGTAGATGTAATCGAATCTCCAGTTAGTGAGCTACTCTGGTTGTGTGTCCCAAACAAACCTGCCGATTGCCTATTGTAGAATTTAATTATAGCACGGCATAATCATAGTCCGTGTTTTCATTGTTTATGTAATCGGAACTCGGTCTTATAAGTATTTGAATGGGGTACTCTAACTTATTGTTAAGACACTATATATTATACCAAAATAGTGTAGTTTTGTAAATATGTCATTACAAAATTATAAGTTTTATGCAAGGAAAAACATTTGTTTTTTAAAGACACACTTAGAAAATACTCGTGCAAGTTTTGTACGTTTGCTTATTTTTTATACAAAGGGATTTGGATTTGTGTCCACCATCTCAAGCCGGCCTACCCAGCATAAATTTATCACTACTCAAAAACAATGTTTGATATGGTTTTGCAAATTGTCTTTTTAAGTGCTATAATTAGTGCAACAAATACTCTACTTGGGTTGTCATATGGGAAAAACAAAACAAGAAATTTTAAATTTATTAGAAGCAAATTACGGAAAAGGGTTGTTGTCTGGTGCAAAAATTGGAAAGATGCTTGGCATCACTCGTAGTGCTGTCTCAAAGACAATTATTAGTTTGCAAAATCAAGGTTATCCTATAACTGCTATAAGGCCACGTGGTTATGAACTTGTTTATCGCGATAATATAATCAATGCAGAAAATATTAAACCTCTTCTTTGCCGACCTGATGATATTGACAACGCAAAATTCTTTACATCTATAGGCTCAACTAATGAATACTTAAGAGAACAAGCTAACATGGGCGCAGGACACGGTCTGATCGCATTTGCTGATTCACAAACCTTTGGACGGGGGCGTCGCGATCATCTATTTTACTCGCCCAAGTGGACAGGTATATATATCAGTTTTCTATTGCGTGGTGGTCGGTTTAGAACAATCACACCAGCTTCGATCACTATGAGCGCAGCAGTCGCGGTGTGTAATGCAATAGCTAAAATATCTGACAAAAAAACATCTATCAAATGGGTTAATGATATCTTGATAGATAGAAAAAAAATCTGTGGCATAGGCACCGAAGCTCTGCAAGACTTCGTTACCGGCGAAACAGAGTGGGTTGTGCTCGGCATAGGTATAAATGTCGCTACTGATTCTTTCCCAACTGAAATAGAAGATATCGCAACTTCAATCTTCCCAGAAATGGAAATAGGACTTGCTCGAAAAACTTTAACTGCTGAGCTTATTAATTTAATTATGGATGATAGCTTTGCATCTGATTTCACCAAAATGATAACTGACTACAAAAATAGACTCGAATTTGTCGGAGAAGTCGTAAAAGTTATATCATCCGCAAATGAATATTATGCCAAAATTCGAAACATAGACCAAACAGGGGCTTTAATAGTTGAACTAGCAAACGGCGATTTAATTCCACTACATGCTGGTGAAATTAGACCACTTTTACTAAACACTTAAATGCTCACTCGCAACTGTTTTCTATGCACTGTAAAACGGCAAAAACTAGATTTGCAAATTCACGCAAGTAACTACCTAATTGCAAGATGTATCACTTTTACTTGCTAGAAACGTTATGTTTTGTGAGCTTTTTGAAAATCGCACGCGAAAATAAAACCAGTTTGCATTTTCAAACGCTACCGCCTCATATTATAAAGCAATTTCACTAGCAACCTGGCTGCCACTTTTTGCTGAATGCTCCTTTAATTACCACAATTTAAATATAGTTTTTATGCTATATACCCCTACACAAATGCTTAAGATTGACAATTAGCGCAAATTATGATATAGTTTAAGCGGTGCATTTTGATTTGTAATCTCTTTATTACTAAATCCATTTGCAGAGTAGCGTCAATTTTATTGTTCGCGTGCAGATATGCATTGCTAACTTTCTCTAGTGACTCGATAGGCGCAGGTGTGTGATGTCAAAAAAACTTATTTTTATGCTGGTCTTGATCAGTATCGCAATATTCATATTTATATTGGTTGCTTGCACTACAGACAACGCTGTAGAAGAAAAACTGGTTCTAGAAAATCAAGGAACCATAGAGTTTACTGTTAACAGTGTTAACTTAGGCACAATACGCTTTTCTAAAGTTAACGGAACTGGTGAAGTGTTAGAGCGCTATACTCTAACCGAAGATATGTTGTCATCCGATGACAGGGCAAAATTAAAAAGTGTCGGCGCACACGGTGTCACTATACACGTTGATACGCTTACACTAGTCGTCACCATTAATATACTTGCACTACAGTCAGAATTTGATGGTGCGCTTATGCTTGATGCCTCTCCTGGTGCTTTTCAAACTGAGCTGGGCGAACTAGTTACATACATGCAAGTCAATGCCGCCTTAGGCACTGCTACCAATTATATTCCGTCTCCGATCAGGGAAGGATACGATTTTGCAGGTTGGTACAAAACCCAAGACCTCGCTGGTGCTAAAATAGAAACTCCATATGTCGTCACACAATCACACACGCTTTATGCTAAATGGGTAAACTCCACAAAACGAGAAATACGGTTTGTGGATTACGATGCTAACTTCGATCAAACAACTCTTGTGCCGGACGGCGAATCCTTTTTTTGCATTACACCTCAAGATCAAGAAGGTAAACGTTTCTCGGGCTGGAGATTAAGTACTGATTCAGATCCAAATTACACAGCAGGAATGTCTGTTGTCGCTAATGCAAATATGACATTTTTTGCCTCATTCGTACAAATTAAATTTCAAGTAAACTTCTTTGCCGATGCTTTCAAAACTGATGCAAATTTAACAGGTGTTACTACTATTGATGTAGACTATGGAACGAACTTAACTCAAGCACAAATGCCAGATGCCTCCATTGTCGGCAAAACTTACGTTTGGCGCGATAGGGCTACTTCACTAATACCAGTTTTAACTAATATTAAATCCAACATGAACATTGATGCGGTCTATACGACACTTACGCACACTTTGCGTTTTTTCATGCCAATGTCATCTTTACCACCAAACTTTAATTTTGAGCAATTAGACTATACTCAATACGAAGTGAGGACATTAAGTACTCTTACAGTAAATTACAATGAACACGTTCCTAACACTCCTATTGTTTCAGGATTCGATTTAGCTGACGGAAGAGACGGGTACGATGGAGATTGGACATATCGAACTGCAGGTTCGTTTTCAACTGTAGCGGAGGCAAAAGCAGTTTTAGCTTCAGGGATAACCAACGATTATGACTTTTATGCACGCTATACTGTTCGCAAATTTACGATAACTTTTGTGTATGGAACAGATTCATCAAACAAAACCTCTGAATTTCTCACAAACCAGCCGTATAATACAGTGTTAACATCTAGTGATTTCCCCAATATTAATAATGCTTATCCCCCTAAGTCTTACACTACTACATGGAAACGCGGTGGTATTATATATGATGGTAGCACCGTACTTGTCACATCAGACATCACTTTTGAAGCGACACATGAAAAAAATCCTTACACGGTAGAGTTCTATTATCCTGAAAAAACGAAAGATAATATTGCAATTGACTATTCTTCTCTTGGGATATCCGATTACACACAACCAGTCAAAAGAGAGGTTGCACATGGTCAAACAGTCTCTAATGTGCCATCGTTTGGAAACAATCCACAATATAAGATTATAGGTTGGCTTTTAGGAGCAAATACTAACGCATTAACACCAGATAATATCGCACAAATGCCAATTGAAGATTTCTATGAAAAAGAAAGTAATAATCATTTTACCGCAGTTGTTGAAATAATCGAGTACACTGTAATCTTTTATAGTTTAAAAACGATTAACTCTTCATCGGGCGCAATGGAGTATGAAGTAGCGAAAAATCTTACTAATATTAAATATGGTAGTTCTATTACTACACAAGGTCAGCTTTCACCACCCGCCACAACTACTAAGCCATCTTATGAACCAACTGCGCAAGCAGATTTTAGTTTTATTGGATGGCATGATAGTAAAAACTTTGCTACGCTGGTTATAGATTTTGAAGACGGTTATAAGATTGAAACTGATACAAACTTCTATCCAGAATGGATGGATCTATTAAAGGGTACACCTGGGTTAGTATTTGAAGCCTATGGTAATGATCTCGCTTTAACAGGTTTTGCGCCTAGCGGCATCACTATTTTTGAAACTGTTGTTATACCTCAAACATATAACAATAAAAATGTTATAAAAATAGCGGCCTCAGCGTTTGCTGATATGTACTTTCCTTATCAAATCGAAAACATCATGTTCGGTAGCAGTATTAAAGAAATTGAAAGTGGAGCGTTCTCAAATCTTGCTGAACTTAAATCTTTTATAATAATGAATTTTAACGATCAGGATTACAAGTACTTTGTAGATGACGGAATACTCTTTGAGGTTCTACAAACAGGTTCTGCCTCTTTGTTTGCCTATCCTGCAAACAAGGATCCATCGAATAAAGAGTATACTATTCCTACTACTGTGAGCAGTAATGCTATTGTGCAAGTCTCTTCATATGCCTTTGCATATTCTAGATGTGTAGAAAAAATTATTTTCCCTACTTCTCCATCTCAAAAAATTAAAATCGCTTCTAGGGCATTCTTTTCGGCTGAGTTGCTTGCGATAGTTCAGCTAACTGATGCTATTAGTGAAATAGGTGATGAAGCATTTGCTCGTTGTGATAAACTCTCATCAGTAACTATATCAGATCAATCTTCTCTAAAACAAGTCGGACGAGATTCTTTTGCGCATACACCATGGCAAGCATCTCAAGGAACAACAGTAATTTTAGGTACTATATTACTCAAATACACTGGCACATCCGAAACTTTTGTTGTGGATAACTCTATTACAGCAATCGCGTCCAATGCTTTTTCACCATCTCCCGGTGACTCTATTCCAACAATTAGAGCAATCCGCTTTAATGTACAGTCGAATCTGTCATATATAGCAACTAATGCATTTGCTAACACAGCTATTCAACGTGTTATGATACTTATTAACGGTACTGTAGAGATTCAAGCAAATGCCTTTGGTGCTTCTATCAACAGCGAAAGGACTTTGGAGGTTTACAGTTCAAGTATCGTTAGTTCTTATCAAAGCAATCCAACAATTACATCTATGTTTAGCACAGAAAATATTAAGGTATTCAACGAAGCCACACCCTAAATAGGAGATCTTGTGCATCAGCAAATGCGACATCGCCACAACAAAAATCGTGCTCTCTATAAGCTTAACAAACTTCATGCTGTAGACTACTCGGAATTATCTGACATTGCAAACATACAAGACTTAAATTTATCGGCAGATGATCTTAGAGAAGTCGCACGCTTTGCGCATGCTCGCAAACGTGCCTTCAATGTTATTGAGTTTCAACTTTTAAGTAAATATTGGCAAATTTCTAATTGTGCTGATAAATCAATTGACCAAATAGAAATATGCGCAGAAAACCCACATCATTTTGAAGCACTTCGCAAATATCGCATCGCTGAAGGAAATTTGAAGACGCAATTTACCTCGCTCAATTCTATAATTTTTTCTGGTGCGGCGCTAGCAGCAAATTGTGAATTAAATAACAAACGTGAATTTTCAAGCGTCCCTCTTACATCCGAGAAACGCAGAGCATCGGACGCGTACGGAGTGATCGCCACTTCAAAGTCAAGTCTAACTACTCACGCACCAAGAGCGCTATACATAACTAATATGAAAATGCTCGGCGATTTCGGTCAACCAATTTGTATGACACGATCCTGCAACATCGATAAGAACCTCACACCTAGTGAATCCACGCTAGAAACGGCTAACTATGCATATGAATCAGGCATCGCAACAGCACTAATAGACGATAATTCGAGTTTAGAAGCCGAAACAAATTGCGAGACGATATTTGCTATAGGTGTAGCTTCAAATTCTAATGCTGAAGATTTTCAACCTTCCCCAGGAGATTATATAGTATTAATAACATCGGATCAAACGCTTTTAGAACGCAGTCGCGGACTTAAAGAACTGTTTGAAAATCGAAACGCGGCCTTTGCTATACGTAGTTCCGCTGTTGGCGCGTCTCTTGTTCAACAACTGCTGTCTCTCAATGCAGGAGTAAATGCAACTTTCGGCAATTTGAATCAATTAGAGCAATTTATTGAATGCAATTATACCGATGACATAATATTGATAATTAAAAAAGGGCGCGCTGGTGCCTTTGTAAGATCTCTTCCTAAAAGTCTCAAGGCTATTATGTTAGGACGCATTACGCGCGATGATACACTAACATTATCAGTACATAATAAAAGATATGTTTGTTTGCCGACAAAATTGTTAATCCACAAGAACATCGGTTTCACTTCTGTCAACATCATCGACAAACCACTCATAATGCCACCCGTTGCTTTAGATGAAATTAAAAAGCTAGTTTTTGATTCGTTTAGAACGTGCCCGGCCCATTGCAATCCCCCGTTTGATCGCACTATTAGCGGCGGATCATCGCTACCACAATTTATAGGAATACGAAAACTACTCCAATCAAATATAACCGCATACGACATATCTCGATTTGAAAACTCGCGTACATTAATAACAAGCTTTTCAAATATTTCATCACACTTTTTAGGATCACCGTTTGCAGGGACAGTAAATTCTGTAGTTTACGCTGTATCAAAACTTATCTCTCAAGGTGTGCCACTGTCTAGAATCGGAGTTGCTATCAATTGTATTCATCCACCTGGAATGACTCAAAACACTCTTAACGATCTTTCCGCTGTAGCACTAGGATGCTTCTATGCAATTACACACTTAAACGTTAAAATGTTATCTGCCAATTTTGAACCTCTCTCAAAAAGTCAACATGTGTCGGTGTCAGTTGTCGCTACAGGCATAGGAATTTCGCAAGTATTCCCGTCTAGATGCTTTAGAAAAAAACAGCGTCTATATCGACTGCCGATAATTAAAGATGAATATTCTATCCCCGATTTTAAACGCTTGCGAAAGCTATATAATCTCGTAACTATCAGTGCGGAACGTGGCAGAGTTGAATCTCTAATAACAACAAATGATAATCCCTTAGTAGACATAGTCAATGCCTTAGAAGATGTCAAAACTGGTGTTACGTTTGTTGAATTTGCTGACAATGCATTAAGTGGTTGTTGGGGTGACTTTATTGTTGCCACTGAAGATATGTCAGACTTCGCAACCCTTGAGTACGAATATATCGGTGTTGTGGATGATACCGAAATCATTAAAGGCGCGGAAAGTTCAGCGTTGATCGGTTCACTATCAGAAATCATCCCGCCATTCCGTCCTGACACCAAGTCTCGATTTAAAGACTACAAAACTTTTACTCCACTAACACGTATACCTAAAACACCGATGACCGCAAAGCCCGCAGTATTCATTCCACGTGTTGATTCAATTTCAAGTGTACAGCTCGCACGCTCATTTGCTCTAGCAGGTGGCAAAGTTTCTGTAGCTTCTATTCTAAATACATCGTCAGATTATGAATTATTAAAACTCTACGCTAAAAGTATCGCAAACTCGCAAATACTAGCACTAAGTGCAAATAATGCCTGTCAAAAAATTATCAACTCATATTCGCGTTACTATAAGTTTTTTTCGAATCCCATTGTAATTAATGCTGTGAAAGGCATGTTGGATCGTGGTGGGCTTATTTTGGGCTTTGGTGAGGGTATGAGAACGCTCTTCGAGTTAGGACTAATTCCGTTTGGTGAATTTAGAACAAGAGATAACACTTCGGCGGATTTCATCGATCCAAAAAGATTTGGAGGTTCGGTAGTAAGTGGTATAGTAGTTTCGGAGTTGAGTCCTTGGATGTATGGTAGCAGAATAGGTCAAGAAATCATAATACCGACTGCATTAAATCCTGGAAACATATTTTTAAGTAGCGAAATGAAAGAGCAACTCGAAAACAGCGGTCAAATAACTACCTATTTTGTTGATGAGGAGTTAGTACCTACTTCTCAAGATCCATACAACCCCTGTGGTAGTTCTTATGGTGTTGAAGGAATTTCTTCGCCCGATGGACATATTTTAGGAAGAATCGGTCAATACGAGCGCAATATTAAATCTTGTGAACAATCTCAAGACACTAATATTTTTATGCGTGGAATTAATTTCTTTAAATAGGATACTCTTTCTTATTGTTAAATTCCCTAAACACTTACTATTGTTGATCTCGGCAAGCATTTGCCACACTGATTAGTTCGCAAATTAGACAAGTGTGCATTATTGTGTCGCTAATTTATACCACCATACAACTCTTAAATGCCATCTTCTCAAATGCTTGCCTCTTTTCTAGACTGTATTCTTAAGAGAGGTAGAGTATTACTTGCTTTTTAGTTGTAATCATAAAGCTTTTCACCCCCGCCTGTACTTAAGCAAGAATATAAAAGTCGTTCTTACCATTTTCCCATTTTATTTGCTTATCAAATATATTGTTGCATTATTTGTTTGTTGATATAGAGTCACTTTCTAATATCATGCTCATTTAACTTTGGCATTTTGGAAATATCGATTTTACATTCTTCCACACCTCTTATCTTATTTAGTTAATGCGTTTTAGCAGGTAACCTGTTTTGCGCTCACAACCGCCCTGATTTTACTGCATCTCTATTTGGGCTAACCATTCCCTCAAAAATCCAATGCAAATTGCGAGACTAACTCTTTTCGTAATGCTCAGACGGTTTTATCAAGTTGTTTGTATTGAGAAAAACCTACTATTTGCTTATTTGTTATTGCGCACTAGCAAGTAGCATATCAATGTGTCTGCAGTAAGTTATGACATTTTTATTATTGCAAACTATGTTGTGCGCAAGTCTTGATCTCGCGCTTCGGAGTTTTTAAATTACAACAACTCTTTTCGCGCTTTCCGACATTTCAATCCACTTCTCAAGGCGATTGCGTGGTTGCTGCGGGAATTCTATCTTTTTTGTTATTGTGTGTAATAGGTTATTTACTTACTTGATGCTTGATTATTTGCGATTAGTTTGATATTATTACATTGGCAAATTTTAATCTAAGACTTGCTAACTATTTTTGCATGTGCATTAAATATAAGATTAAAATCTATGCGAGGGTCGTTCTATGATATATATCGATATGAATACGGCGATGTTACGCATGCGTAACAATGTAGGACTATATAAGAGACTACTAAAAATGTTTTTAGATAGTCCTCAATTTGCAGACTTTGAAACTGCTTTAGAAGCAAAGGATTATAAACTCGCTGGAGATGTAGCGCACGCGATTAAGGGAATTGTAGGAAATCTTGCTATGGAACCACTATTCCCGTTAAGCACAAGCTTAATGAATCAATTGCGCGCTGGCAATCTAGATCAAAAAACACTTGATGAGTATAGACTTGCGCTCAACGGTACTATTGAAGAAGTAAAAGCCTATTTACAATCTTAAAGTCCATTGCTATCACAAAACAACTTTTGGACATCTGCTGTCAATGACACATATAATATTAAACCGTGAGTTTGCAACCAAGTCAAATTCAAACATAGTCTTACACACGTTGTAAGGCCCGTATGCTTTCACACAGCACTATGAAATCATATATCACCAAATAACACAGGAGAGTACAAAATGAATTCTTTTATCTTTCAGAATCCAACGAAAATATATTTTGGCGAAAATGCTATTCGATATTTGGGTGATGCACTCAAACCTTATGGCAAAAACATTTTACTTACCTACGGAATGGGAAGTATAAAAAAAAGCGGCATTTATGATGCCACAATGGATATACTAAAAAAATCGGGTAAATGTGTGTATGAATTATCTGGGATAATGCCGAACCCACGCAAAGAAAAAGTTTACGAGGGCATACACCTTTGTCGCAAACACAAAATTGACATAATTTTAGCTGTCGGTGGTGGTAGTGTCATTGACTGCTCTAAATTCATTGCTGCTGGCACAAAAACCGATCGTGATTTTTGGCATGCTTTTCTAGTAAATCAAGAAGAGTGCTACGATGCACTCCCCTTAGCATCTATTCTAACACTTGCTGGAACAGGCAGCGAAATGAATTGTGGTGGGGTTATCTCCGATTTTGAAAACAAATTGAAATTAGCTTATAGTAATCCACTTCTTTATCCTAAATTCTCAATACTCGATCCAACATATACCTATACACTGTCGCATGACCAGACAACATATGGAACAATAGATGCAATCTCACATATACTAGAAGTTTATTTTTCCAAACCCGATGATTCAAATCTGAGCGATGATTTAGCCGAAGCGATTTTGAAAAACATAATTTCTAGTTATTTTCAACTATTATCGAGTTCTCATGACTACACTGCAAAAGCAAATTTAATGTGGTGCACTTCACTTGCCTTAAACGGTTTGTTGAGCTTAGGAAAAGAAGGTGATTGGATGAGTCATCAAATAGAGCACGCATTATCGGCTTTCTACGATATTCCACATGGTGCAGGATTAGCGATTGTACATCCTAACTACCTTGAGTTCGTTTATAAGTCAGCAATACCCAAATTTGCGCGTTTTGCTCGAGTTGTGATGGGTGTCAAGTACAAAGGAAAAACTGATGCAGAAGTTGCATTAGATGGAATATACGCATTAAAAGATTTTTTCAGAGCCATAGGTGCTCCAACAAAATTACAAGATGTCAACATTTCCGAAAGTGCGATAGAAATGCTTGCTAATACCGTGATTGTATATCCAACTAGCTACGCAAAAAAATTCTCAAAAGATGATGTCAAAACAATCTTACACGCTTGCTTAGAACATAAGTCACGTAAATATGAGGGCGGTCTGGTTCCATAGAAGTGTCTACTTGTTTTTAATCTATTTTATAAAAGGGGTAATTTGGATACAATTATACAAATTAAAGACGCTAGCGTCAATTATCAAAGCGATGATCAAATTGTGCGTGGCGTGTCAGCAATAAACTTAGATATTCACCGAGGTGAGTTCGTTGCTATACTAGGACGTAACGGCAGTGGAAAATCAACACTCGCAAAACTTTTGAATGCTTCGCTTGTACCAGATACAGGCGAAGTCATAGTAGATGGCATGCTAACTTCAAATGAGGATCATTCATTCAACATACGTAGCAAAGTAGGTTTAGTGTTTCAAAATCCTGACAATCAAATGGTGGCGACAATAATTGAGGATGACCTCGCATTCGGACCTGAAAACCTTGGCATTGAAAGAGACGAAATTCGCAAACGCGTTGATTGGGTATTAAGCGTTGTCGGCATGACCGAACATCGGTTGCGAACTACTCAAAAGCTCTCAGGTGGGCAAAAGCAACGTGTTGCAATCGCTGCCGTGCTTGCGATGTCGCCTGAAGTGTTGATTTTAGATGAAGCGACAGCAATGCTCGATCCTCGCGGTAGAGCCGAGGTCATGGATACAGCACGCAAACTTAACAAAGAAAAGAAAATGACTGTAATTCTAATAACACATTACATGGATGAAACAGTCGATGTCGATCGAATAGTTGTACTAAATAACGGATCAATTGTCGCAAACGATACACCATTGAACGTATTTAAGGAGACAGCAATTATAAAAAGTGCTGGTTTGGAATTCCCGCATGCTACAGAAGTTGCACTTAAATTGAACGAGGCGGGTCTTAATGTGCCTATTGTCTTAACTGATATAGAATTAGCGGAGGCAGTATGTCAATTGTAGTAAGCGACTTATCATTTACGTATGCCCCTAAAACTTCATTTGCAAAAGTTGCAATTCAAAACGTATCTTTTGAGATAACCGAGGGCGAAACAGTAGGCATTATTGGTTCTACAGGGTCGGGCAAATCTACACTCATACAGCATTTGAACGGATTAATACGCATAACTAGCGGATCAGTCAAAGTTTATGATATAGATCTCACGGCAAAAAGACCTGACCTTAAACGGTTACGTCGCAGTGTGGGGATGCTCTTTCAATATCCTGAGTATCAGTTGTTTGCTGACACAGTATTACAAGACGTATGCTTTGGCCCATTAAATTTTGGAGCAACTCTTAGCGATGCTAAAATAGCAGCTGAGGAGTCGATACGTCTAGTAGGACTCGATTTTGATGAAGTGAAAAACAGATCACCTTTTGAATTATCGGGTGGGCAACGTCGTCGCGCCGCTATAGCAGGAGTGTTAGCGTGCCGTCCTAAAATCTTAGTGCTTGACGAACCTACAGCAGGATTGGACCCAGCTGGAAAACGAGAAATGCTCAATCTGATAGCTCAAATTAAAGGCAATTACATTAAAACAGTAATCATGATAAGTCACAACATGGACGAAATTGCTGAGTATACGCAAAGGGTTTTAGTTATGAATAATGGCAGACTTATTCGAGATTGTACCCCTGTTGAATTATTCGCAGATTCTAGCGCTTTTACAGATACAGGACTAGAACCTCCACATTGTGTAAAAATATCAAATATGCTGCGTGAGCGTGGTATAGAAACAGGCACACCACTTACTACAACTGAACTCGCCAATGCTATCATTAATGCAAAGGAGGGACTAAAATGAGAGATGTCGCGTTTGGTCAATATTATCCAGCTAACTCCGTTTTGCATAAATTGGATCCGCGAGTTAAACTCATATTCGTAATCTTGTTTGTAGTAGGTGTTTTTCTAACAAAAAGCCTTTTATCATATCTGCCAGTTGTAGTGTTTTTAGCTATTGCTATTGCGACATCCAAAATTCCGTTCAGTAAAGTTCTAAAAAGCATCAAAGGTATTTTCTTTATCATTATCTTTACAGGCATTATGAATGTGTTTTTTAACAAGAGTGGCAATACCTTATGGTCTTGGAGATTTCTTGTAATCACTGACGAGGGGTTGCTACTCGCATCTAAGCTAGCGTTAAAATTGCTCTTGTTGGTCTCGGGCACATCCCTATTAACTTTTACAACTACCCCTATGAGCATAACGGATGGCATGGAAAATCTATTGTCCCCACTTAAGCTTATAAAGGTGCCTGTTCACGATATCGCCATTACTATGAGCATAGCACTGCGTTTTATTCCTATACTAATCGAGGAAATAGATAAAATTATTATGGCCCAAAAGGCACGTGGCGCGAACTTTGATACTGGCAATTTAATTAAACGAATTAAAGCACTACTGCCCGTACTGATTCCTCTATTCGTGTCCGCGTTTAGACGCGCTGATGACCTAGCCGCCGCTATGGATGCTAGATGTTATAACGCTACACCACATAGGACAAAACTGAAAGAATTAAAATTGCATATCCGCGATTTTATAGCACTCTTTCTAGCTGCACTTCTGATTACTTTCGTTGTACGCATCGACAGTATGATCTGGATCATATTCGGCATATGACCCAATTTTTAGCTGCATGTTTTATTTGAAGAAATATTGGCAAATGCAAACACTTGTTCATTTTTGTTGATATTCACGCTTTTTTAAAGACTAGCACATAAACGAGGTTTACTCTGCTCGAAATCGATTTTTTAACCTTATCTTTGTTATACGTCACGCTTGAGGAGGCGCAATATGCTACTAGAATTAACACCCAAGAGAGTTCTCATCCGTGTAGAATACGATGGAACTTCTTATGCGGGTTGGCAAAGACAATCAAATGCACTCTCAATACAAGCGGTTATTGAAGTGGCACTCAGTGTTTTATTCCAAACAAAAATCTGCTTAACTGGAAGTGGCCGCACTGATTCGGGTGTCCATGCGCTAGGACAGACAGCCCATTTTGACTGTGTAACAAACAACACAGCTGAAAAAATCATGTATGCTTTAAACTCCTTACTCCCTGACGACATAAAAATTAGGGAGTGCAAATTTGTTTCAAGCGACTTTCACGCTCAATATTCTACAAAACGTAAAACATACAAATATACGATTTATTTGTCAAATACGATCCAACCTCTCAAAACGCGCTTTGCGGAGCGCGTATTTCCACCTTTAAACATAGAACTAATCAAGCAAGCGATCACTATCCTCCTTGGAACCCACGATTTTGCAGCATTTTCTGCCTATTCGCGCAGTGTCAAAACTACAACGCGCGAAATCTATGATGTTTCAATACAACAGGCATCTGACGAGATTAGTTTCTCAATTACTGGGAATGGCTTTCTGTACAAAATGGTGCGGATGCTTGTCGGTGCGCTTATTGCTGTAGGCAAACAACAAATGAAAATTGATGATATTTCAAAAATGCTAGCAAGCGGGAAAAGAGACATCAATTTCAAAACATTACCAGCGAAAGGGCTGTGCTTAGTACATGTGGAGTACGAGAGTGCTCTAACAGATAATGACAAATAACTATAAAGTTAAATTTCTTGCACATACTACAATGGGAAGGCGCTCAACGTGAGCTGTCAGCTTAAATTCACTCAAAAATAGGAAATTTTAGTAAATTTTGAAATTTTTTTATTCTATATTTAAATCCAATATTGACATGTTGCGATTCTTATATTAAAATATTGTGGATGTCGAATAGTCGACGCAAATATATTTAAGGAGAAGTGTTCAGAATGGGCAATAACCTTAACGCGATTAAGGCTAAACTAGTGCTTTGGCGCGTTTTAAAAATAGCCGCATACGCAATTGGCTTTCCTTTGCTCTTATACCTTTTAAAGAAAGACATCACCAATGTTGGTGTCTCAAAAAATGGTTATAATGTCATTTATTATGGTTTTTTAGGAGTAATCGCCTTACAGATTATCGTAGGAATTTTCTTGCGTCGTCGTGAATTCTACGTCAGAGCATTGATTGTAGTCATTGTGGCCTCCGCTGTTGTTTTGGCACCAACATTGTACATGGAATTCACAGTTAAAAGCGAATTCGAAAAACTAGAAGAAGAGTATGCTGAACGCGGATATAGTTTCGCAAGATACGAAACACAGGTAATGGATTTTTCATCACGCTTAAGTTCGCACAATTCCGCAAGTGGTACTTTTTCAAACACGTACAATTTAAATGGTGACACTGGGTCAAAGAAAGGTAACAATTTTGATAATACCCCAACCACTTCCGATCTCGTCTCGAATATATATCTTGACGGGTTTGCAACAATGCAACACTATGTTTTTGGTGCAGAAGAAGCTGGTGGTGTCTATAGCATGAATGGTTTATACGCTGACGCTTTCGTTGTTGGTGTCAAGCAAGCACGTTATATCTTGGAAGTATATCACGAGACGCGGGCGAAGTTTGCTGCCGATAACTTAGATGCCGATGCAGAACTAGAGAAAGAACTGGAAAAACTAGATGAAGCTGGATCGCTTTGGAAGCAATATCAGAATACTGCTGAATATAAGCGTGCATATGGAGATGCTCCTGTGCTTGATGCGCCAGCAACTGATGAATCTCAAAAAATTAAGGTAGGCGATAATTACTATGATCCGTACTGGATGTATGCACCACATTATTATCTCACAGCAGATGAGCTTACTGCCGTTGTCGACACATTGCTAGCTAACCTACTTGAAAATAAGCGCGTAAATGATTTATTGAAAGCACTTTTGGCTGCGGGTGATCAGCTTGGGCTTGATGCTGGCACAATCGGTGCTATATCTGATGCACTTGAAAACAAAAATTTGAGTCTTGAAAACATTTTGGATATCGTAAATTCAAGCGGATTATTGAACCCTAAAGATGAAAATGGTAAGCCCATGTTAGATGAGGATGGTAACCCAATTGTTGTTACTATTGGTATCAACGATATTATGGAAGTGATTGGCACTTTATCTTATTATCAATCACCAACAACTTATCCCAAAATGTTTTTTATTCAAAACAAAGAACTTAGAACCTATGCTTACGCAAAATATTTCGGTACTAAGCACGGGGCTGTTTTAGGAACGGTTTTGATCGGAGATAGTGTTGGTAAAGTTACAATGGACAGTTCTGGGAATCCTCCGATGTCATATGATGAAATCACGGCACTCTTCAATCGATTAGATATCGAAAATGAATATATGCCAAAGTATTATCCTTGGTTAGCTATTAGAAGAACATTAATAAAATATACTGGTTTTGTACCGCTCGGTCTCATCCTTGCTTATCTATTTGCATTCTTTGAACGCAAACAATTTTCTAAACTGACTGTCGCAGGGAAAGGAGGATACAGATAATGAAAAAATCAAAAGGTCTGTTTTGGCTTAAAGTATTTGCTTATGTATTAGGATTCCCTGTTTTGATGGCATATACCGTCTACCAAAGCATGTTCGTAATATATGATTCTAATGTGGGCACAGATAATACTACTTATATGCCATATGTATTTGCAGGTTTGCTTGTTATGGTTGTAATTTGGTTGTTATACTTGCTTGTTGCACTAATAACTGGAATGATCACAAAAAGAAGGAAAACGGCACGCTCTGCCTATATTGGTACTACGGTGCTGGTCATTGCAAGTGTCATTCTAACAACAGGTGTTTGGTTCGCTCTTGATAAATACTTGCCACCAATACTATCAAGTGCTACGAGCAACACAATACATTATTCCGATCTTGAAGAGGACTATGCTGATCGAGCATATCTCCACTCGGAAATGCTACACGATTTTATCGAGATGAACATTGCTAATGCTCGTTTAGACCCCGCTAAGGCTGAGACATACAGAAGCGAGGGGTATCAAAACGAAGATGTTCAGAAGTTAATAAAAGAGTCATTTCAGAGTATTGACAATGATGCTTATAGAAATTGGCCTGGCCCACTCATTAATTTAGCTGACGGTAGTAGACTTACTATCCCCGTTCTCATACACTTGTTGTTTGATGAGAGAGCTGCCCCCAGCAAACCATTCACCAATTATGTCGGTGAGGGCAGAGGCGAGGAAAATAAAGATGCTCCTATAAAATGGGCAATTCTCGACATGCAACAAGATGTAATGAGTCTAGACCTAAATCTAAATGATTTACTTGGCGATCTAACGGGTATTGTTATGTTTGTTTCGGAAGGCTATTTCACAGAAGACTATACGGGCACCATTCCAATCGATGATATAATGGCTTCCTTGGCTACTGCATTAGCAGATGAAAACGTGCTAGGTGCGCCCATCTATATTGATATGAAACTTATTAATGCTGAAACTGGAGTGATTCAAATTAAACTTGTTCCTAACAGCGAAACTAGAGGTGTGTTTGATTATAAACGCATGGCTTGGTTTGATAGCAATTATTTGATCGTAGCTATTATTTCGATATTCCCTTTGAGAAACGCTTTCTACATTTTTGGTGTTTTTGTCGCTATCTCTAGCTTAGCTATAGGTATAATACGAAAGTCTCAATATGTTGGCAAAGGTCGCTCACTAAAAGGTGCATTCTCAGGATCTAAAGGAATTCCAATACCCGCTCAATCAACTGCTAGTGGATATGGAACAACCTCGTATAGACCACAAGTTGTAGACGATAGTCCGTATATGCGAAGTTATTATGCCTCGATTGACGACTATAACAGTCGCAATTCGCAATAAATTCCCAATTTAGATTCATTTTACTTCCCTGCTGCGATCGGCACAAAGCAAGCAATTGTCGGTCGCAGCAATTTTTATATTATTTTGGGAACCTCCATTTACTATGAATAAGAAACTTAGAGAAAGACTAAAAGAATCTGCCACCAGTGGTAATCTGTATTTTTGTGATACAACTTTTATTCGTGCGCAACAGAAATATATGGCAATGGTTCATCACTACAATAGAGTACATCCCTACCGCTTTTTGACAAAACGATTTTTGCTACAACGCATATTTGGATCAGTTGGTAAGAAACTATATATTGAAGCACCGTTTTATGCAAATTGGGGAATTAATACTTATTGGGGTGATAACTGCTATGCAAATTTTTCTCTTACACTAGTTGACGACTGCGAAATACATATTGGAAACAACGTCATGTTCGGTCCTAACGTTACACTCTGCACTGTCGGACATCCCATTGACCCCTCTCTTAGATTTCCCAAAGTAGCACAATTTGGATTTCCTATAGAAATTGGTAACGGGGTTTGGCTCGGCGCAAATGTCACTGTTATGCCTGGCGTTAAGATCGGAGACAACACAGTCGTTGGTGCTGGCAGTTTAGTTACTAAAGATCTCCCTCCAAACTGCTTAGCACTAGGTAGTCCTTGCAAATTTGTAAGAGAAATTGGAGAGTATGACAGGCAATACTATTCCAAAGGCCGAGAAATAAAAGACATCGGATCATTTAAAACATCTGGAAAGCATTAACCCGATAATAGCACCTTTGCTATTTCTTTATAAAATAGATAAACTCTTTATATGCAAAAAGAACTCCGCGAAAAATTTAGGGACTATGCTACTAGCGGCAGACTCTATCGCTTTGATGAAACCTTTATTGAGACACAGCAAGAATACATCGCTTTAGTTCACAAATACAATAAAACTCATCCAGCAAGACACCACGCAAAGCAAAAAATATTAAAAACTCTTTTCGGCGCGGTCGGTCAAAACCTCAATATACTCGCTCCTTTATATGCCAACTGGGGGATAAATACATATTGGGGTGATAACTGTTATGCAAGTTATAGTCTAACACTAGTTGACGATTGTGAAATACATATTGGATGCAACGTCATATTAGGTCCCAATGTTACCCTTTGTGCAGTGGGTCACCCCCTTGATCCAACCACAAGACTTGACAGTGTCGCTTTTGGCTTTCCAATCGTCATAGAGGATAATGTTTTAATCGGTGCAAATGCAACTATTTTGCCAGGTGTTACTATTGGTAAAAACAGTGTTATTTGTGCTGGGAGTTTAATAACTAAAAGCATTCCATCTAATTGCGTAGCAGATGGAAAACCTGGCATCGTTGTGTCTCATATTAAATAACATCCGCAACTGTCTTTCTAAACCCCTTTTTTCGTTAATAAAATAAATCTCTCATCTTCTATTTCATTTAATACCGCACCATCTATTGCCATTAATATAAAATTTGAAATCTCTATTAAGCATTACTAACCATTTAAATCAAAAAACATTCGCTTACCTTAGAGTAAACTAGCATGCCTGGTTAACATTATAATTGAGTGCCTCAGCGCTATATCATCTCAATAAGCAATTACACTAAATCACACCTCTTTTAAATTCAGCTTTATTTCTGTTTACATCAAAGTGCGCTTTTAAATTGCCAAATCTAGCAACACCCTGATTTACCCGTTTTGCTCTCAACCCGTTAAGCTGTCTTGAGAAAATCATAACCACAAGATGCGCAAAAAGCTTATACTTTCTATCTACGTTTAAAGTTAATATGCTGCCCGCACAGCACATTCAGTCCACAAACACCAGAATATTAGAGGTCAGCTCTAGATGGACGTATGCTAAATTTTCCCGCCTCTCTTTCTTTAAAATCACTACAACAAGGCGAGGCACACGTTTAGCACCATCAACCTTGAGTTTTGCAAATAGCGCCCGTAGCGCACCAAGAACAATTCCATCGCTTAGATTATCGCCCTGCGACAAGTCATCGCGTGTCGGGCTTTATATGCGTCTTAAATAGCTAATTGAATTTACATCTAGACGCTGTGTGTCCTAGCAATTTAATTTGCCACTGGTGTATTGCGCATGCATTGCCTAGTGCTTAATTAACATTCTAATCTATCAAGCAAAAATCAGTTTTCCATCCCCCGCGCTAAATTTTACGCTGATGCACAACTGCTCTAACTACTTTAATAACCTGCAATTACAAACCACACACAAAGAAATGGTATCTTATCTAGTCAATAGTGGTGCTAACTTTCTATTAACTTCTAAAGGCATGTCCCCCTTGAGTCTAGTATTTGAATTTGCAAAGTGATCACATTGATAGTGCCGCAGCGCAGTGGAGGCGTGTGGCGCTAGTAGTCGTATAAAAATATCTCCTCCTGCGCACAGCGAGGTATGGTAAATCTTCAAATCTAGCAAACTGCGGGTTACATGCTTAAAAACTCTTGATATTTTTAGCTAAATGCTGTATTATATTATACGATACGCGGAAATAGCTCAATGGTAGAGTCCTGCCTTCCCAAGGCAGTTGTTGCGGGTTCGAATCCCGTTTTCCGCTCCACTTTTTAAAATTGCTAATCTCTTGTTACACATTTTCTTTTCTCTTTCAACCACTTTAGTATTTGTAAGCAACGCGCATCCAAAAAATATTTTGTAATATTCATTTCCTGTATTCCATTTATTAACGCTCTATATAGTCGCAAGACAAACCTAATTTGCTGGCATTTTGTGCTGACACGGCGCGACACTCCCGAAATGCTTTCTTGCATGTGTCATCACTATTTAACTATCTCTTTATTTAGTTGAATATATAAAATTCATATTCAAAAGCAAACTTGTTATTTTTTCAGCTTGTATTTAACTTTTGCAACCTCAAAGCAGAAGATTATCTTTTCTGTTTTTGCTTATTATAAAACGCGCTTATTCTCAAGTATTAATTAGTTTATATTGGATTCACCCGCGCTATTGCTATCGTGGCAAGCACAAATTAGCTAAACTTGCGTAAAACAATTGCAAAACTATGATAAAATAATATAAAATAATATAGAGATTATTGGTTTTGTGGAATTGCATTCGTCATATGCTACAGCATTACCGCTAGTTTTAGCGCGTGACATTGCGCGCGTTACTAGTCAATCACAACTTGATTGTTTTGCTCAATACGGACTATGCTAATTGACAACAAATTAACAATGCGCCCTATTGTAAGCAATTTAGCACACTTGTTTAAGGAATTAAAATGAATGAATTTACTCTCTAAATACGTCAATCGAACTGAGTTTATAGATTATGACGATTTTTCTAAAAACGCTAGGTTGAACGACGTACAAGAATTCAATTTCGCCTATGATATTGTCGATAAATACGCAGAACTAGCGCCTGATAAAAGAGCGTTAGTGTGGTGCGATGATTCTTCAAACGAAAAAATACTTTCATTTGGAGAATTATCACGTATCTCTAATATGACTGCTAACATGTTTTTAGCAAAAGGTTTCAAAAAAGGCGACTTCGTAATGACTATGCTAAACAGACGTTATGAATACTACATAGTTGCTATGGCATTATGCAAGATAGGTGTTATTATAATACCAGCCACATGTCTTTTAACACATAAGGATATTGAGTATCGATGTATTAGCGCTGACGTTAAGGCAATTATCGCAACAAATGAAAAACCTGTAAATGAAGCTATACTGGAAGCCAAGGCAAATCTCCCATCCTTACAATACTTGTTTAGTATAGGTGATGCTAGTGGATTCCTCAATTTCCATGATGAAATTTCAAACTGTTCTAGCAAACTACTGGTCACCGACAAACCACAGTTGGATGATAAAATGTTAGTTTATTTTACATCTGGCACTACGGGTTATCCTAAAATGGTAGCACACAGTTACAAATACCCACTAGGGCATATCATGACTGCGTATTTTTGGCAAGCTGTTCTAGATGACGGGCTTCATTTCACAATGGCAGAAACAGGTTGGGCAAAGTTTAGTTGGGGTAAAATATACGGGCAATGGATTGCTGGCTCAGCTGTTTTTTGCTATGACTACTATGGCCGATTTACACCAACAGATGTACTGCCTTTGATTTCAAAATATAAAATAACAACCTTTTGCGCACCTCCAACAATTTACCGTTTTCTCATCCGCGAAGATTTAAGCAAATATGACTTCTCATCACTTGTCAGTTGTACTACGGCAGGTGAACCACTTAACCCCGAAGTTTTCAGGCTCTTTAAAAAAACTACTGGTATATCTATCCGCGAAGGTTTCGGGCAATCGGAGAGTGCCGTTATCCTTGCAACTTTTAGATACTGCGAACCTAAACCAGGGAGCATCGGGTTGCCTGCACCTATCTATGACATTCATTTATATGATGGGGACACCGATGTCACCGATCAAACAAAGGAAGGCGAAATAGTAATCAAACTTAAGGAAAATCAATTTGGGTTGTTAATCGGTTATCATAAAGACGATAAAAAGACAGCCGAAGCACTCTATTATGGTGAATACGCTACTGGCGATCTTGCTTATCGTGACAGGGACGGGTATTTCTGGTTTGTAGGGCGAAAAGACGATATCATAAAGTCTAGCGGTTACAGGATCGGACCATTTGAAGTTGAAAGCGCATTGCAAGAACACCCCGCTGTTTTAGAATGTGCGATTACAGGTACACCTGACCCATTACGTGGTCAAATTGTTAAAGCTACTATTGTATTAGCTAATGGTTATGAACCCAGTGACGCTCTTAAAAAGGAATTGCAAGAGCACGTCAAAAAAGCCACTGCACCATACAAGTACCCACGCATTATCGACTTTGTAACCAGTCTGCCTAAAACAGTGAGCGGAAAAATTAAAAGAAAAGATATTCGAAAAGATTAAGTATTAAACTAAGTGTTGCTACACTATTTTTGGAGTTAGTATAATGAGCGATATAGAAATTGCAAGAAACACTAAATTGTCTAACATAACTTTAATTGCCAATCGCCTAGGCATAGGCGATGAACACATTGAGCCATATGGAAAGTATAAAGCTAAGATCACAAGGGAACCAACTGGTGAGGTGAGTGGCAAAGTTATACTCGTCACAGCTGTAAACCCTACACCATTTGGTGAAGGCAAAACCACTGTTTCAATAGGCTTAGCCGATGGCATATCAAGACTAGGTAAAAAAGTCTCTCTTGCTCTTCGAGAACCATCACTAGGACCAGTGTTTGGAATCAAGGGCGGTGCTACAGGTGGTGGCTACGCACAAGTTGCGCCTATGGAAGATATTAATTTGCATTTTAATGGTGATTTCCATGCTATCACTTCTGCAAACAATTTGATATCTTCTTTGATAGATAATGCAATAAAACATGGAACTGCAAATATAGATATCGGTCGCATAGTGTGGAGACGATGCGTAGATCTCAACGATCGCGCACTCAGAGAAATAACTTGTGCATTAGGTGGAAAAATAAACGGAACACCAAGGCAGGACGGTTTCAACATAACAGCCGCTTCAGAAATGATGGCAACACTTTGCTTGTCTGAGAATTTGATGGATCTAAAGCAACGTATAGCAAATATAGTAGTTGCATACGATCATGATAATAATCCAATAACAGTGGCAGACTTAAACGGCGAAAGTGCAGCGACAATTCTATTAAAAGATGCAATTTACCCAAATCTCGTTCAAACACTGGAAGGCACTCCTGCTATTATTCATGGTGGACCATTTGCTAATATAGCACATGGTTGTAACAGCATTAGAGCAACTAGACTGTCGATGCTCTGTTCTGAGTATACAATAACAG
Source organism: Christensenellaceae bacterium (assembly GCA_031278175.1). Lineage (GTDB taxonomy): Bacteria > Bacillota > Clostridia > Christensenellales > DTU072 > JAITLB01. The sequence goes on along the minus strand of JAITLB010000229.1, from coordinate 22,117 downwards.
AAGCTGGATTTGGTGCTGACCTCGGGGCGGAGAAATTCTTTGATATTAAATGCAGGCTTGCAGGTATACAACCTGCTAGTGTAGTATTAGTTGCTACTGTTCGCGCCCTAAAATATAATGGGGGGTTCACTAAGGATTCAAAAGGCACAGGTATGAGTGAATTGTTAGCTGGTCTAGAAAACCTTGGTGGGCATATCAAAAACCTCATTAACGTATTTGGAGTTAACCCCGTTGTCGCTATTAACAAATTTAATATCGACACTCTTGAAGAAATTGATGTTATAAAAGAATATGCTAAAAATGCTGGGGCTGTCGCTATTACTACTGAATGCTGGGCGCACGGTGGGTTAGGATGTCTTGAATTAGCCGAAGAAATTATAAAGAGAGCAGATGCGGCAAGCGCACCATTGAAATTTGCGTATGAGCTTAACACATCTCCTAGAGAAAAAATCACCGCTGTTGCAACAAAGATATATGGAGCAAAAAATGTATTGTTTGAGCAAAAAGCAAATGAATCTCTCGATTTGTTAGTAGGCACTAAATATGAACACTATCCAGTTTGTATTGCAAAAACTCAATATTCGTTCTCACAAAACCCTAAACTGCTGGGCAGACCGCTAGGATTCGACTTCAATGTAAGAGATGTGCAATTACGAGCGGGCGCAGGCTTCCTTGTAGCGGTTGCAGGTGATATAATGCTAATGCCTGGGTTACCCGCAATTCCTGCTGCCACTAATATGCAAATAGACAGTTCTGCGAATATAACAGGACTGTTCTAGTTAGTCACTCACTTCAAAGATGCGCTTTTTTGCGTGGCGGGATAATATTTAATATTAGACTACTTATAAAAAGCAAGTATCCCAATTGCTTGCTAAGCTAATATCGTAAAAATTAAGTGAGTGCGTCATACTAAAAACATTGTCCTATTAAGCTCATATATTGAGATATATGATATAATTAATATGATCTACCGAATGGAGAAACTACCATGATTGAGATGATGAAAGAACTACTTTTATTGCTGTCTAAGTATAGTCGCGATCAAATAATAACAGCACTGACACTTTTAAAGACAATGCCAGATGTTAAGGATGACATCACCGTTGGTGAAATACACAAATGCCCATATTGCAATTCAGAGAACTTAGTGAAAAACGGTGTGATGACTAATAAACAACGTTTTCTTTGCAAGGAATGTCATAAGTCATTTAGTGCAACGAGACTTACAACTAGACATGGTTCTCATTTAACTGATGCAACATGGCGCATGGCGATAGAGGACACTTTAAACGGTGTTTCTCTTAAAAAAAGCGCAGCTAGGATCGGTGTTTCTGCACTTACTATTTTTAGGTTGAGACGCAAGATATTAGACAGCATCAAGCAAGGACGACCGTTCTCATAAAATGCGCATAAACTGTTTATTGCGCTATATTGTCAAATAGACTGCGATTGTGGGCATGAAAATATTGCTTAAATATATTACTACCTCAAGCAAGTGTGCTTAGATATATTTATCTAAGACTTGACTATTAACGTGGTGTGAGAAAATCCAGATAGTGCTCTATCACGCGATAGTTAAATAGTAAAAGTTTGCTAAAACTATCGAGATGTCTAAATCTGGTGCTTACTAACTACTAGAATAACGCATTTTACTTGTAGCAAATTGTTTAAATTTAGCTACCGCTCTTAAGCACACGCTGGATCGGCACTAAGTGGTTTGTGCACAAAGCAAGCTTTAGCCTTAATAGTAAAGTGCGCACCTGGTTTGTAATTTTGCTTTAGTAAACTTTCTTTGTTTGGAAAAATCTTTAGTTTGCATACGAAAATGTACTTAAATTATTTACTAGCGTTTAATATCAAAACTATGTACCCGTAGCGCAATTGGATAGAGTAACAGCCTCCGACGCTGTAGGTTGCAGGTTCGATCCCTGTCGGGTACACCATAAAATTAACACTCTGCTTAAACAGGCATTGCGCACTTGTCTTGCAATGCAGTCTAAGTCAATTTGTAGCACCCGCCCCATTGCTAAAAGTACAGCTTTTAGCAATAGAAGGATTTGCAAACACTAGTAGTATAATAAGCGCAAATCCATCCATATATTTTTAGAAAGGGAATTAGTGATGTTATCATTACCAAATGGCAAAAGAATAGTTGTCGGCATGAGCGGAGGTGTAGATAGTTCCGTGGTCGCTCTTCTTCTTAAAGAAGCAGGAAACGATGTTATTGGACTTTTTATGCACAACTGGCACGAAACATCCGAAGACGGCGCATGCACGGCAGAAGAAGATTTTGCGGATGTGCGCCGTATCGCTTCAGTGCTGAATATACCCTACTATACCATCGATCTCAGCAGCGAATATCAAACTAGAGTTTTTAATTTGTTCGTTGAAGAATACAAGGCGGGTCGCACACCCAATCCAGATGTTTTATGTAATAGAGAAATAAAGTTCGGACCTTTCAAGGAATATGCTACAAGATTAGATGCCGATTATATTGCAACAGGTCATTACGCAGGCTTGAAAACTGACATGGATGGCTTACATTTAGTCAGAGCGAAAGATGAAAACAAAGACCAAACCTATTTTTTAAATCAATTGAGTGTCGCTCAACTAGAAAATGTATTATTCCCACTAGCTCAACTTACCAAATCTCAGGTGCGCGAAATTGCGCGTATCCACGGTTTAGCTACCGCTGAAAAAAAAGACAGCACTGGTATATGTTTCATCGGCGAACGAAATTTCCGCAAATTTTTATCCAATTATATTCCGATGCAACGTGGCGAAACACGCGACTTATCTGGCAAACTTTTAGGACATCATAATGGTGTTTTCTATTATACAATCGGACAGCGAAAAGGATTATCAATTGGTGGCGGTGAGGGAGAAGCATACTTTGTTGTCAAAAAAGACGTTGAAAACAATATCCTCTACGTTAATCAAGGCGAATGTCCTGAACTCTTCTCCTCCCAACTTATTGCAAAAGATTTCAATTACATCAATTCTACGATATCAGACGGTTCGCGCATTTTAGTAAGAACAAGACACCGCCAACCTTTAGTACCCGCTACCGCTTATACTACAGCCACGCGCAACACTCTGCGCTTTGTCTTTGATACACCCGTCCGCGCCGTCACCCCAGGACAATTTGCTGTGGCTTACAGTCAAGATATATGCCTTGGTGGTGGTGTGATATCGTAAGCTTTTAAATTCTAACTTCTAATTAACATTCAAATTGTTTGTGACAACAATTTCTAAAACCATTGCACCCAATCATTATAAGACTACTATTTTAAACGCACCTCAAAACCTAAATTCTTGACTATCTCCATATCGTTTTCGATACTTATGCCTGCTGTCGTTAACATGTCGCCTGTTGCGGCGGCATTAGCACCTGATTTGAATACGCTCGCCCCCTTGTCATTAAGCAAACCTCGCCCTCCTGCCATCCGTATCATTGCGTCTGGTATTACAAACCTGAAGATTGCAACAATGCGTCTAACTTCGGATTCCGACAATGGGACAGTGTTCATGTATGGAGTTCCAGGTATTGGGTTAATTATATTAACAGGAATTGACCGAACACCGATTTCACGCAAATCTAGTGCCATGTCTATCCTGTCCTCCATAGTTTCACCTATTCCCATTATTCCACCACTACAAACTTCAAGCCCTGCAGCAAGGGCCGCTTTTATCGTATTGATTTTATCGTCATATGTGTGGGTCGTGCACATGTTAGGGAAATATCGTCTCGACACTTCGAGGTTGTTGTGATATCGCCTTACCCCAGCATCTTTCAACTTTTTCAATTGTTCATACGTCAATAACCCGTGTGATGCGCATCTAAATATGTCACAAGCTTGCCCTATTTGTTGATACTTCTCGCACATATCATCTACTTCACTATCGGATAAAGCTCTTCCAGCTGTAACTATAGAAAATCTCAATACCCCTTTATTATAGTTATGCACTGCTTCGGAGACGACCACATCACAGTCGGGTGGATTTAATTCTTCAATATGCGTTTTATGATGTTTAGATTGCGCACAGAACTTACAGTTTTCTGTACAGCCTCCGCTTTTTCCATTTATTATAGAGCACATATCAAAGGTGTTTCCGCAGACCTTTTCTCTTATTTCATCTGCTGCTCTGCACAATTCTTCAAGAGGTACATCCACAAGTCTCATCGCGTCTTGCTTTGATATGCGATCTCCTGCTAGAATTTTTTCCTTCATTGTGTTTATTATGCTTGGCTTATCTTTTTTCAGTATTTTATTTCGCAATATCTTGCTTAGTTTGACACAAACGACGCTACTCACAATTATCCATAGCATGTCACCTGGAATTGTGCGGAGCATGATAGTGAGTATCAGATTCTTAACAGTTATGCTAGCTCCTGGCGTATAATAATTAGTTATAAAATAGACATAACTAAGTCCCGCTATATAAATTATTAGAATGTTTATGAGACTTGCTAGTAGCATCGTTTTGATATTGATTTTAGCTTTGTCTATAACGCATCCAGCGGCAAATGCTCCTATTATAAAGCCTATCAAATAACCGAATGAGGGTAGCAACACATAGCCAAATCCACCACCCGATGTGAATACTGGAACACCACATAATCCTAAAAATACGTATAATGCAACGGGGAATGCGCCTTTCCTTCCTAGTAGCAAAGATGACATATTGACAAATACAAATTGCATAGTGATCGGAACTAGCGGAATTGGAATTTTAATAAATGTCCCAGCTATTATCAAAGCTGTAAACAATCCATATAATGCTAACTCTGTCGTCTTTTGCCTATTAGGTCTCTTTGGTGAGAATTTTTTTCTATTTTGCGAGATGCTTGTCTCCATTATTATTTTATCCTTAACGTGTTTTAATATATTTTACATTTTAAAAATTGCTATGTCAACTATATTTTATGGCTATGTCAACTTTTTATTCTGTTTTTAGGATAAGAAACCCGCTTTTACACCGAAGATGTTGCATGATTGAGCTTTTGTGGCTTTGATCCTAGTGTTGGAATTAATTTCCCTAGCATTATTGATGTATATAAAGACCTATTCTAAACGACTTTTAGCGGTTGAATTCCCTACAATCATGCATCCAGCTTAGAATGTTGTATAGTTCTGTCAAACTATGAGCGCAACTAAAAGCGTCACTGGGATTTTCTAATTCGAACCAATACACGCTCTCAGATCTTTTTATTATACCTTATATGCCTTGCATGAAAATCAAAGTTAGTCAATTGTTTGCTCATGCTTGCAATATAGGCAAAATTATTATATAATTATTATGTATTTGCTATCTTCCATTTTTATGGATGTGGTTGCGCTGTATTTGTACAGTTGCTAGTTTAGTGAATGCATTTCTATGAGATAAACACGTCATTTTTATTATAACATGATTGCGAATAACAGTTGTATTTATTTTATATCAAATTTGTATGATGCTTTTCTAATAGCGTTAGCAAATCAGGCATAATTTATCTGATCGTTAAGGTATGCTATCGATGTTTAGAACAAGTTCACGTGTTTTACTATAGTTTAAATAACTTAGAGAAGGAGAATGTTTAAATGAATTTATGTTCAAAAATATGGTGTAGATCTATTCAATTTGTTTTTGCAATAGGACTTAAAATCTTGCCTATTAGAAAACCTGAAATTATTAGTGGTCCTGGCAAACTCGCAGAATTGCCCAAGTTTATTAAATCTCTAAACTTGAAAAAGCCATTGCTTGTAACCGATAAGGGTTTAATGAATTTAGGTTTACCTAATCCATTATTAGAAAACCTAACCGCTACAGGTCTCGAATACGCTGTCTATGATGAGACTGTTCCTAATCCAACAATTGATAACATCGAAGCTGGTCTTAAAGTGTATACTGAGTCCAAGTGTGACTGCATTATAGCTTTTGGTGGTGGCTCGTCCATGGATTGTGCTAAAATTATTGGTGCTCGCGCTGTAAAACCTAGAAAAGCCGTTGGCAAAATGAAAGGCTATTTTAAAATACTTAAAAAGTTGCCTCCTCTCTTTGCTATTCCTACAACGTCAGGCACTGGCAGCGAAGCAACAGTCGCAGCCGTAATTTCAAACAGCAAAACTCATGAAAAATATCCTATCAATGACTTTTGTTTGGTTCCTCATTACGCTGTCCTCGATCCACTTCTTACACTTAAACTGCCAAAACACATCACTTCAACGACAGGCGTTGACGCACTCACACATGCCGTAGAAGCATACATCGGCAGAAGTAATACGTCTCTTACTCGCGATATGTCTATCAAGGCGACAAAACTTATATTTGAGAACTTGAAAACGACATATGATACTGGCGATGACGTACAAGCTAGAGAAAACATGCAACTAGCCGCATATTATGCAGGTGTCTCATTCACACGCGCATTCATCGGTTATGTACACGCAATAGCACATACTATGGGCGGACTCTACGGCACGCCACACGGATTAGCTAATGCTGTAATTTTGCCATATATTTTAGACTGGTATGGTAAGAGTGCATATAAACCTCTTGCTAAGCTAGCCGATGCCACAGGTGGTATATGTGAAAAGAATGACTCCACAGAAATAAAAGCGAAAAAGTTTATAGCAGCTATTCGCAGTTTGAATGAGTATATGTCTATACCTACCAAAATCAAAGGACTTCGAGCTGAGGATTTCGACCTTATCGCTACTCGCGCTATCAAAGAAGGCAATCCTATGTACCCTGTTCCCAAACTTATGAACAAAGCACAAATGAAAGAAGTCTTGAAGCTTTTGGTTGAATAATTAGCGCTTACCAACTGTTTCTAACTAAACTGCATTAACGAGCTTAAAATATATAGAAATTAAAATATCCCCCCCCCCATTTTAGTACTCTCGCACAAGTTGAACTCAATTTGTCGAGAGTACTAATATAGCATCTAAATGAATCATAAAAGGATTTTTAACATGAGAATTTAATATTTGCATCACATAGATTAACTAATTATACTTTAATTAATATAGCATGGAGCGATCCCACAACATCAATTAGAGGCACACTCTAATTCTAAAATGTTGTCTTGCTCTCTTGCCGCATGAAAAATTCAATTAGTGTCTAACTTACAAATTACGTTATATGTTTATATCACTTTAAATGGATCAAATATTATATGAAACAAATTATTGACAATTCGCCTAGAAAGGCAATTCTTGTAGCTGTAGCAGAAACAAGAGATGGTGAAAAAGTTTTCGCAGAATTAACACGGCTAGCCGAAACGGCTGGATATCAAACTGTAGCAACACTCTTCCAAAGACGCGATAAACCCGATAAAACATATCACATTGGCAAAGGAAAATTATCTGAGTTGCTTGCTATTGTAGAGTCGCAATCGGCTGATATTGTAATCTTCGATGACGACATTTCAGGGTCTAAATTTAACAATCTCGAGCAGTTTTTAAATGTTGATGTTATCGATAGAAAAACTCTCATTTTAGAGATTTTTGCAAACAGAGCAATTAGTGGCGAAGGAAAATTGCAAATAGAACTAGCAAGGAACAAAAACCTTTTGCCGCGCATTATCGGCAAAGGCATCTCACTTTCAAGACAAGGAGGCGGCGGTGCTGGTGGTGGCGGGGCCAGACGTGGTGGTGGCGAACAAAAGCTAGAATTAGATCGTAGAACATTGCGCGAAGAAATTGATGTGCTTACAGAGAAAATAGCTAAACTCTCCAAAGAGCGCGACTTGAGACGTCAAAAAAGACAGAAAAACCAAATTAAAACAGTAGCGATTGTAGGATACACTAATGCTGGAAAATCCACACTGATGAACACCCTAACTAAAGCGGATGTGCTATCCGATGATAAATTGTTCGCTACTCTAGACCCAATAAGCCGAAAACTTTGGCTTGACTTGGGAAAAGAGTTTTTGTTAGTGGATACAGTTGGTTTTATATCAAGACTACCTCACGAATTAGTAGAAGCCTTTAAAAGCACTCTTGAAGAAGCTAAATTTGCCGATCTACTAGTTGTGGTCTCTGATGGATCATCGGAATCTGTTATATTCGAATATGACTCTGTTTGTGACACACTAGACAACATCGGAACACCTGCCGAAACACCTCGAATTCTAGCACTAAACAAATGCGATAAAGGATTAGTGACAACTATACCTAACGCGGAACATACTGTTGTTATAAGCGCAAAAACAGGTGAAGGGATAGATCTGTTAAAATCTAAAATTTCAAGTCTATTGTTTGGCAATTGACATCTAGATCTTATTATATATTGACCCTCAGCGCTCGATAAAAATGTGTCAGCCGTCTAGTTATACTATGCTTGTCTTGCTTTTCACTATAAAGCAAGATAGTGTAATTTAACTGGTCTCAAATTCAAATCTGAATTGTCTCTATTGCAAGCAATTTAATTAGTCTTTATTAGTGACAATATCCTCTTAGCTTCTTCTGGTAGCAACCTTTGCACGGCATCAAATGCGTGTTTTTGTTTGCTGGGTGTAACACCCGCTTGTACTGGGTTTTCTTTTGCTACTATGTTTTCGTTTTGTGGCATAATGTTTGCAAGTTGCTTTAATTTGCTTATTGTTTGATAGATCTGACTGCTATCGCTGTTCGCGGATGCGCTCTGTACTTGCTCGAGCATATTAATTATCGTCTCTACTTTGACATCGCCTCTGCCAACTTGACTGATCATTAACACTAGCAACATGTTTTTGATATCACTATTCATATAACTCCTTTTATCGACATCTATCGCGTTAATAATTTCTTGAACGTTTTGCAGAATAAATTTGGAAATAATCCTAATCAAATCTGTTAACTTTGTCGTAGCTAGCGCTTTATAAAGCCAAATGCATAAACATTATAACTACCTCTTTAATTGCAAAATTAGTTCTCTCATGCGCTCTGCTTGTTCCTCTGTCAAAATAGGTCTTACTCTGATGTAAAAATCGTCCAACTTTGAATTTTCTAGCAAACCACAAGAGCGTGCATCATTTGCGACGCTAAATAATTCGTTCATTAACCTTTCTTGACTTAAATTAGCATACTGTCTATTTTCTTTGCGCTCTTCTATTATATCCATATTTATTACATCCTCATTATAATTTATGCTAGCATTATGCAAAAATTGATGTTTAGATTAATCTTTAACATAGTAAAATTTAGGGGCTACTAAATTAACACTCCGCCTTTATTGTTCTATATTACAATTGATTTTGGATTTTGAGTTCTAATAAGACGCACTAATATTAGTTGTGAGCGGCATTTTGCTTGATATTTTAATGATAAAATTATATAATTTATTCAATTGCTGGAATAAGTAAAAATTAGAAATGGAGTATCTATGGAAAAAATCCCTAGTTTCCAAATTAATCATTTAAGATTGCGAAGTGGTCTATACATATCAAAAAAGTATACTTTTAATGGGCAACCTATAACAACTTTTGATTTAAGAATGAAGAGGCCCTATCATGAACCTGTGATGGAAACTGGTTCTGTACATGCAATCGAGCATATTATTGCTACATTTTTGAGAAATGACACTCTCTGGGGTAACCGTATAATATACTTTGGCCCTATGGGTTGTCGCACAGGCTTTTATCTCATTATATACGGTGATCTTGATCAAGAACAGATTCAACCGCTATTAGAGCGTGCGTTCGATTACGCTGCAGAATTTGAAGGAAAGATTCCTGGAGACTCAAAAATAGAGTGCGGGTATTGTGATGATTTAAATCTTGAACTAGCAAAACTCGATGCGGCAGCATATTATAACGTGCTTATTGACCTTAAAAAGATCAATTTAAACTATCCAGTAGCACGAACCAAAAAACTCGACTAAACTTAAATATTCTATATGGAGTATAATATGGATTTGAGATTTTCTCAGCTAGCAAATGTCTTAATCAATCATTCGTGTGAACTTAAAAAAGGTGAAAAGGTTCTTATCGAAGCTAATAATGTTGACCCTGTTATGGTCGCTGAATTAGTAAAAGAAATATATAAGATCGGTGCTCTTCCGTTCGTTCAGATTAGTGACTCGCGTATCACAAGAGCGGTTCTACGCGGCATGTCAGTAGATCTTGCGGATCTTATGTCTAAGTACGCAACACAACGAATGTCCGAGATGGATGCATATATCGGGATTAGAGGTGGAAATAACAGTTTCCAATATAACGATGTTTCCTCTGACTCGTTTCACATATATGATACTCATTATTCGCATCCAATACACCATGAAATTCGCGTTAAAAAAACAAAGTGGGTCGTTCTCCGTTGGCCGACCGATGGAATGGCTCAACTTGCTAAAATGTCTACAGAAGCCTTTGAGGATTATTACTTTAACGTTTGCACTTTGGATTATGGAAAAATGGATCGTGCTATGGACGCATTGAAAGCACTCATGGACACAACTGATAAAGTTAAAATCATCGCAAAAGACACGGATATTTCTTTTAGTATTAAAGGCATCGGCAGTAAAAAATGTGCTGGCAGATGCAATATACCCGACGGTGAAATCTATTCTGCTCCAGTAAAGGATAGCGTCAATGGTGTCATTAAATATAATACACCATCTATTTACGATGGAATTTCGTTTGATGGTGTTGAACTAACTTTCAAGAATGGTAAAATTATAAATATTTCCGCTAGCAATGGTATGACTGAAGCCGCTACACACATATTCGATACCGATGAAGGTGCGCGTTATGTGGGCGAATTTGCAATAGGTGTAAACCCTTATATAACTGAACCTATGGGCGATATTCTTTTTGATGAGAAAATTGCAGGATCTATTCATTTCACACCTGGTGCATGTTATGATGATTGTTATAATGGCAACGCAAGTGCTATTCACTGGGATCTAGTGCTGATACAAACACCAAAATACGGTGGCGGTGAAATATATTTTGATGATAATCTTATACGCAAAGACGGTCGTTTTGTCATCCCTGAACTACAAAATCTTAATCCAGAATGTTTGAAGTAATATGTCAATGAAGAAAAATAAAGACGAATCAACATACGCACCACGACACCCTAATACATTATTATATTGGTTGCTAGTGCCGTTCGCTAAATTTTTAGGCTGGATTATCTTTAAAGTCCAGGTACACAAGGAATCTGCTGTCAAAAAACTACAGGGACCATTCCTTGCATTAGGTACACATTCATCACCAATGGATGTAGCTTTCATGATGTCAGCTTTAATGCCACATAAATTGAATGTCGTTTGTGCACGTGATGTCTTTACATGGAAACCAATTAAACCAATTGCAAAGTTAGCTGGACTGATCCCAATGAGCCAATTCTCAATGGATATTGCTAGTGTGCGTCTTATGAAAAAAGCAATCGCTATCGGTTGCAATATTGCAATGTTCCCAGAAGGTAAAATATCACTAGACGGCAGGCAACTTCATTACATATCGCCGAGTTTGGCCAAATTCATCAAGTTTTTGAATGTGCCAGTAGTCATGTGTCACAACAACGGTGGATATTCATCAAGACCGAAATGGTTTAAGGGATTCAAGCGTGGCAAGATTGACCAAACGGTTAAACTTATCTTTACAAAACAAGAAATAGAATCCATGGCAGTAAGCGATATTTATTCACGTCTAGTAGATGCATTCAAATATAATGATCATATTTATCAAAAAGAAAACAAAATAAAATTTAAATCTAAAACTCCAGCTTTAGGTCTCCATTACATATTATATAAATGCCCAAATTGCGGTGCTGAATATCAAATGTGCTCTACTAATACTGAACTCATATGTGATGCATGTAAGAACACTATCGAATATAATGAATATGGTGAATTGTTAGCGGCTCCGCCTTGGAGGACACCATTTGAGCGCATCGATCAATGGTATGACTATCAACGCGCCACAATTCGCGAAGCGATATTAAAAGAAGATTTCCTGGAATCTCATCCTGTTGTATGGGAAGTAAACGAGAATAACACATATACTGAAAGTGGCAGTGGCGAATTGTATATCGATCGGACTAACATATGTTTTGTCGGCAGTGATTTAAGTGGCAACCCAGTTGAAATAAAATATCCGTTAAAGACTTTATCAACAATTGTGCAGAAAACAACAGAAGCCGTAGATTTGACAATTGATGGGGTTGTCCACAGATTTTATTTCCGCGAGGGTAAATACAGCGTAAAATATACTCTTATAGTAGAGGAAAGCTATAGACACATACATAACTTGAACTAATAATTGCATCTTCTCATCATAATACATCCATTTTTGCACACTCTATTTATAGGAGCATGCAAGTATGAAAAAGACATTGAGTATAGAGGTTGCAAACAACAAAAGCTCGAATTTTGCAAGTTTATGTAAAATAAGTTTGTCCTTGTTATTTGCGAAAAACACGTTAAATCATTTTTTAAAACCATCTAAGCTATCGCTAGTGTACAACAATAAAATCTGTACTGATATAAACCTTTTAAATTGCTTTTCTGCGATTCAAAACAATTCAAACTCATTGCCTCTCATCCTCTTCCCGCCATTCACATGCTCTGAAACTTATAGAGCAAAAATCATGCCTCTACAAAATATTGAGCCCGCCGCACTCTTCTACACCATGCCTGCAGGTTTTTTGCAGAAGACACCAAATCAAAAATCAAATACAATAATAAATTTAAGTCGTCACACATTAGCACTAATTGCATATATTAGCTTGCTATTCTATATCCATGCAAAAATATGTCTAACAACTAGTCAGCAATTGATATGCTCGATTTCGTTCTTTCTAACAAACAGCGGTAGACTTTCTCTACCATTTAAGTCATAGATGGGAATTTATGTGCAAAAGAAAGCATAAACATTCAAATGGATTTATTAAAAGTGCTAGCTCCTTAATTCTCGCAATTTTTATAGCACGAATTATTGGAGCAGTGCATCGACTGCCTTTAGCTCACATATTAGAACCAGCTGGAATGGGACTATATCAATTGGTTTTTCCTGTTTACGCGTTCCTTTTATCGGCATCTTCGGGATCATTGCCTATAGCAATTTCAATGCTCGTTAGTTCTAGACTTGCAAATGCAGAAACAAACAAAGCACGTGAGATTTTAAAAACTGCAATGTCCGCTTTATTATTGACCAGTCTTGTTCTGTCGTTTGTTTTAGCCATACTATCAGGACCTATCGGAAAGCTTCAGGGCAATTCGGACACAAAACTCGGATTCATATGCATAGCGCCCGCTGTGTTTTTTACATCGGGCATCGCGGTTATGCGTGGTTGGTTTCAAGGCAATTCAAACATGCTACCATCGGCGATCTCGCAAATTACCGAGTCTGTTGCTAAACTTGTTGTAGGATTAGCTTTAGCATGGCTGCTACTACCATATGGCATTGCATATGCTGTTGGTGGAGCACTAGCTGGTGTCACAATTTCAGAAGCACTAACTTTCTTACTGCTGTATCTAGTTTATAGAAAAAACAACCCGCCATTAAAGCTCGACTTGAATATTAAAAAAGCAAGATCACAATACAAAGAAATACTGAAGCTTACTATACCGATGACACTAGGTGGATTAATACTACCGCTCAGTCAAATAGCAGATAGTTTGATAGCGCTAAATGTCAGAGTAGCAAATAGCAACCAGGCACTTGCAACTGTCAATTACGGCTTGTATACTGGTTATGTAGGGACTTTAATAAACTTCCCTATAATGGTTGCTCTATCGCTTGGAATCGCTGTAGCGCCTCTATTAAGCAAAGATAAAGCCCAACATAATATCATAGCAATAAAGGACAAAATCAAATCCGCCTCAAAAATGGCTTTTTTTGCTAGTGCGCCATTTACTGCATTATATATAGCCATACCAGAGTCAATTCTTAGTCTCCTTTATCCATCAATTTCAACAATCGATTTACTTACAGCGTCACTTTTATTAAGAGTAAGCGCGGTGTCGGTTATTGCTTTATCCGCTACTCAAATATATGCATCCACACTGCAAGGTCTGGGGTTTTATTATAAACCAGTCAGGAGCATGCTTTTTGCCGTATGCGCTAAAATTGTCTTGGGAGTTTTCCTTTCTTCGCGTATAGGAATCTTAGGCATAGCCATCGCTTCTTGCGTTTGTTTTTTTGTGGCGGGTTTTGCAAATTATGTTTCAATTATACGCCTAACAGGAAATCTGCGTAGCATTTTGCAGTGTTGTATTATAATAACTATAACCAGCATTATCGCTGGTGTAACACTTGTTACAATAGATAAATTTACAGACGCAAATGGAGTATGCTTGTTGTCGGCATTAGCAATTTCTATTGTTTATTGCTTAACCCTGATATTATTAGGTGTTTTTACTGATCGCGAATTAACAGGACTTCCTGGCTCAAAAATCCTGCTTAAACTATCACATCTTATTAAATAAGAGAATATAACTAAATTGCATTTGCAGTTTAATTAACAAATGAAGTTAAATTTGTTATACTAAGTAAAACGATGTTTCTAATTTACTAAGAAAGGCGGACTTATGGAAAATACCATCCTGTTAGACCTAATACAAAAGAATAACGCATATGCTGTTTACACTGCTAGTGCTTTTGTTACCAAGCGCACACTTGAAATAGACAGAACAATACCACTATTAATTTACAATATTTCCCATGCTCTTTGCGCCAGTGTTAAGACTAAATTAATATCATTGTATGGAGAAAATAAAACAGTATCAATAATTGATAACGGTAACACAGTACTCAATATATCACTCGAGAAGATAAACAGCTTTGATGAGGTTCTAATTTCGGGATCATCATTTATTAATCGCTCAAGACACAGTTTCGGCGATATGTTAGAGGTTATGCGACAATTGCGCGACCCTGATGGTTGTCCATGGGATAAAGCGCAAACACATGAGTCGATACGGCAAAACTTATTAGAAGAAGCTTACGAGCTAGCAGAAGCTATAGACTTGCATGACGGAAATAAAATGTTAGAAGAAAGTGGCGATGTCTTATTACAACCTGTTTTTCATGCACTCATTTCCGAAGCCTCTAATGAGTTTACTGTTGACGATATGCTTTCTGCACTTGTTCATAAATTAATAACTAGACACACTCATATTTTCGGCAAAAACAAAGCCGCTAATGCTGAAGAAGCCTTGATTTTTTGGGAAAAGGCAAAAACAGCGGAAAAAGGCACAACTCTAACCTCACAGAAAGCGCGATCCATCCCAGCAACACTCCCCGCACTTATGCGTGCTGAAAAACTAATCCACATCTGCAACAAGATCAATATATTATCACAAATTACATCTTCAGAGCGCCCGAAACCCGATATTGTGGATACGGATTCAAGTGATACATCTTCCATGTACGCTAGAAAACTGTTTGATTTGTTGACATTAGCCGTACAACACAATATAGATATGGAACATTCGTTAAACGCGCTTATAGATAACTATTGCGATAAAATTTATGAATGGGAGAATGCTGAGTCAGATAAAACGGAATGAATATTGGAAAACACAAATTAAAGCACGGACTATCTTTGCCTGCTATTGCTGGTTTCTCTGACATTGGACTACGGATGTTATGTAAGAGATTCGGGGCAGATTTGACGTGTACAGAAATGATAAGTGCAAAAGGCTTAATCTATGAAAACGAAAAAACCAAGGCACTTCTTGCTGTGCATCCGACCGAAGATCTTGTAGCGGTGCAATTATTTGGATCTGATCCAAACATAATTGCTCGTGCAATATCCCTCGACATACTCTCTCGCTTTGACATTATAGATCTCAATTTTGGATGTCCAGCTCGAAAAATAGTTCAAAATGGCGATGGTTGTGCCGTTATGCGCGATTTGAAATTATTATATGCTATAGTTTCTTCAGCCGTCAAAGCAGCAAATACTAGACCTGTTACGGTAAAATTACGATCAGGTTTATCCCAGAACTCTGTTAATGCACCAGACGCTGCAAAAGTCGCAGAAGATGCTGGCGCTCAAGCCATTACCATACATGGTCGTACAGCCGATACAGGATACTCAGGAAAATGCAGTCTGGATATCGTAGCGTCCGTAAAACAATCAGTATCTATTCCTGTCATTGGTAATGGCGATGTCGTAGATCAGAAAAGCTATCAGCATATGCTTAAAGAATGTAATGTTGACGGTGTTGCTATTGCGCGCGCGGCATTGGGTAGACCATTTATTTTTTCTGAAGTTCGTGGTGTCGCAACACCAACAAAAGAAGAGGCTTTTAACCTTGTTATAGAGCATTTTGATGAAAACCTTAAAGTTTTCCCAGAGCACACAGTAGTGCGAGAGATGAAAAAACAAGCTGTTTTATACCTCAAACTAATCCGTGGTGGCAAGAATTTTCATCAAGCTATATTTAGTGCATCAACGGCAGACCAGTTCAAAGAAGTCTTGTTTTATGCAAAAGAGAAAGCATCCATCTGTAATTTCAATGCTATCTAAAATCACATCTCAACGTTTCTTAATCCACTCGATATCATCTCAACATAATAATTGATTTTGTGAACCCTAAATTCCAGGAACGAATTATGACATAGCATTCGATTATGTTTTCTAAAACATGAATCTTATGAAAAAGGTTATACATGCTCTATTTTTTAAAAACTCCTCTTTTTTCTAAATATTTGAAAATTTATTTAAATTTATGCATTTAAGCGCATGCAATTTACACGTAAGCATAGCAAAAACATAGGTGTTTGTTGGGGTAAAGACTCATCGCATAAAGCAAAAGGATTCAAAACAGGTATGGTTTACGTATACTAAACAATGTTTTATTAAGATAAAATTGCACGTTATAGAAAATATATTAGCAGAATACATATTGGTCATATTGACAATATTACAGTGTCCAATGCAAGCATCTTTTTCACTGTATGCCCGCCGTTGATTACAGTCTCAAACCGCTACCCATATCACATCTGCCACCTTTCCCGGCAGTTGTCCGATGATATTAGAAAGCAACACGCTTAAAAACCCATCGTCTGCTCACACTCTATAATGCCGTACTTTCAATCAACATGTCACTTATGGAGTCGGATGCCTCGCTCGTGAGTTTGCGCTCATCGTCAATCAGCCCTATATCAACAAATCCCGAAGTTTTTTCCTGTGCATCCTTCGACTTATTTGGCGCATCGCCCATTACAAACTACCGCGACTTTATAGAGTTGTAATAGCGTGTTTGAACGGGTTTGTTTTTCGACCACCGCTGACCAGCGTTTATCGGCAAAGCCCAAAAGTCCGAGGACAATTCCAACTGCCTTTCTATTTGCTGGTTGAACTCCTTTGTCCTTAAACTCGTAGTTCCAAGCGCCCAACAAAAACTTATAGATGCGGCATAGTACCCTTCTTAATAATTCACCACAAGGATTTCCTCCGCGCTTGCGGTCCTATCCTTAGTTTGATAGTTGGAATTCGCGTAACTGTAATCGAGATAAATAACGCGGTATTTTGCGGTGTTTGCTTTGAGCCAATCGTATAAAATCTTGTTTTCCTTGCCCTTGCTGCGCAAAATGTTTGACAAAGCAAAGCTTATTCCGCGCTCGTTCAAGCCATCAAGGTATGCGAGTAATCCCCGCTCTAAATCCTCGTTCCAGCCGCCCTGCTCGTTATATGTCGCGCAGGTAATCAGGTACGGCGGGTCACAATACACAAATGTCTTGTCGTCCCACTCGGCATTGTCGAGTTTGCGAAAATCCACGCTTTCAAACTTATAATCGACGCTTTTCAGCCTGTCGATAAATGCCGACAGTTTCTCTCTCATCTTGTCGTTAAAGTCGCGCTTGCCAACGGGCAAATTAAACTCGCCTTTGCTGTTAAAGCGAATTTGATTGTTAAACGCGTAAAGTATTAAAACGTACAGCATTATATAGTAGTCGTAGTCCTGCGATTTTTTCTTATTAAAATCCTCGCGCAATCTTAAATATCTTTCCGAGTTATACGAACCCAATCCATCGATGCTGTTGCAACTATAAAACCCGTAGCCGTTTTTACTTGAATTGCTAAGTCCGTATTCCTCTACAATTCGGTCTATTGTTTCAAAGGTTACATCCTTATCTACGTTCTTAAACGCGCCGAATAGGTGTCGAAGTAGGTTGTTATTGTCGTTAAAAATAACGCGCCTGCAATCCGCGTTTATACCAACGTTGCCGCCGCCGCAAAACAAGTCCACAAAGAGATTTATATCTTTCGGGAAGTGCGGCAAAATCTGCGGCAATAACTTATACTTTCCGCCAATGTAATTAAGCGGCGATTGCATGAGTTCTTTCGTTCCGTAGTCGTAGCACTCACAAAGAAACAGTCTTTCCTCATTTTCCTTTCTATCCGACCTACCCGTTGTAAACGCTTTGTAGGTTTCCGAAAAAACCTTCACCCTGCCCTTTGCCGAAAGTATACGTATTATGTCATCATCGCTTATTTTAGCGTTGGATCGGGTGTTGCCCTTTTCAGCCATGTTGTTATACGAAACAAGAATATATTTTGCCTTAATCAAGCGTATCAGTCTTTCAAATGCCACAGGCGCGGCAGTTGTGCAATATTCGCTTTTGAGCGTTGTCCTGTCCATTTTTCGCGCCGTGCCAAACACCTCGGGCTGTTCCCACCGCGCTATATTCTCAAGCAAATGATAAGTGTCGCAATACTGCCGCGAATTATACGGCGGGTCTATATACACCAAGTCCGCCTCAATGCGCTTAACAAGCTCGTTTGCGTCCTCGTTAAAACATTGATTGTTTTCGTTGTTGTTTTGCGCGGTTTGCGGCACAGCAAGCTCTAGACAACGCTCGAACTCCGCGCCTTGCCTATATGCATCGTAGTGCCCACAGGTGTTGGCTATCTTGTCCATCGCGCACATTAGCGACATTAAAAGAATTGCCCGCTCACGGAAGTTTATATTGCCGCTCTTATACCGCGCCTCTATGTCCTCGCGGATAAATCCTATTTTACGGCAATCGTCAAGGCTGAAGTAGGTATTGCTAAAATTTCGGGAAACGTAGTTATCCTCCGTTACCGCTGTGTTGTTGTACTGCTCAATGAGCGCAAAAACCTTGTCGCAATCATATTTTTGAGGACTAAACCACGCGATGTGACAAACATAATTAAAATACAAGGTATCATTAGTTATAATCTTCTTATCCAAAAATGCGGACGCGACCGCGCCCGTTCCCGCGAAAATATCCGCAACCGTGTTTATACCAGCGCACTCACTCGCGATTATCGACTTTATAAAATCAAGTAGCTTATATTTGTTTCCGAGATAGCGGCGGTTGTTTATATGCATCGTTTTATACTTCATTTTCGAAATCGGGACCCTCTGCGTTTTCTGCTTTTCTACCATAACGCTTTTGATCGCAGAGAAAGACTTGTCGTCCCATTGATAATGCCCTGTGTCGCTTAAAGACACTTGTATTCCGTGCGCTTTTATTAGGGACGACAAAGTCGAACGGCTTATTTTTAGCTCACTCAGCATCCGCGCCGTCGAAACATCAGCCATGAAAACCTCCAAAGTCAACTACTTTTCGCATTTCATACATTGTAGCATAGTCGTAATCCTTTCACAAGTAATAAACATACGATCATTGCACTTTTTGTGTTGCTAATTTACTTTTGCATCTATCCATTCGGATGCTTAATATTTTATTTGTGTCTGCTTGACAGGAGGCGATTCAATGTGAGTTTTTGCAATGCTAAAAAAAATACGATATTTCCCCAAATGGGTATTGATATTTTTATCAATACCCTTTATAATACATTAGTAACGCAAATAATAAAACTTTATGCAATTGCTTAAAGTTTGCAAAAAATGCTCTTTCGTAATTTTACGAGGAATGTTGGCTTGTTTTATTTGTCAAATAAACAACTAATTGCTTTAATTCAAAACTTGTCTCGCTCACGTGACTTCTCAAGGTGTATTTAACATGAAAATTCAATGCTCTTTATTAAAGCAACTACTAATAATAGTCTAACGGCATGAATTTATAGGAGGTCTACATAAAGTGGATATATTAAACTGATTAGTGGCAGAAACCACAGAATACGAATTTAAGTCGCAACTTGACGAAAAATGCCCCGAAAGCTGGTTCAAAACTGTTTCTGCGTTTTTAAACAGCGCGGGCGGGCAAATTTTTTTCGGGGTAAGCGATTCCAGCGAAATAATCGGAATAAATAATGTGGAGTTAACTTCTAAACACATTTGCAATTTCATAAAAGATCGGATCAGCCCTCAACCAGAGTTCTGCCTTAACCCACACCGCATAGATGATGGCAAAATTATATTAGTGCTCAAGGTTCCGAGTGGCACCCTCAGACCATATCTCTATGTTGCCGATGGGGTGTCTACGGCTTTTGTTCGTAGAGATAACGAAAGTATACCTGCGCCACTACAGCGCCTGTACGAACTAGCGCGACGAGGGAAAAATATCTCTTTTGATAGTGTGCCTACCAATTTCAAAATGACTGATCTTTCTTTCACTGTATTAACAGCCGCATTCAAACGAGTGGAAAAAAAAGAACTTACTCTGGAAGACTTTGTGTCTTTCGGATTATGTCTCCCCGACAGCACGCTTACCTATGCGGGATTATTATTTGCGGATGACTGTCCACTTATTCAGTCGCGAATCTTTTGTACTCGCTGGAATGGACTTACTAAAAGCTCGATTGGTACTGCATATGACTCAGAAGAATTTAAAGGCGACATTTTGTCCTTGCTTAAAGATAGCACAAAATTTGCCAGATTGAATTCGAAAGCAAGAATTAGAATAATGTCAAATCATCATATAAAAGTGGTTAATTATGCCGAGAGAGCTGTTTCCGAAGCACTTGTAAACGCACTCATGCATCGCAACTGGTCTGTTATCGGTAGCGAGGTTCATCTTGACATCTTCGATGACCGTATGGAAATATATTCTCCTGGTGGAATGATTAATGGAAGACTGATTCAACAATGTGATATCAACCATCTCGCATCAGAATGCCGAAATCCAATTATAGCGGATATATTAGAGCGGATTGGTTATGCTGAACTGCAAGGTAGCGGATTGAAAAGAATTTTAGAAGAAACATCTTTATTGTATGGATACACTGACAAAGCCGAACCAGCATTTTATTCCTCCTCAACAGATTTCTTCGTAATTTTGAAAAACGTGAGCTATGGCAACTTGGATGACACATTGGACAGCAACGGCAGATAATATTAATAATTATCTAGACGCAAGGCTTAAGCGGATTCTGGAGTTTTGCAAAACACCTCTGACAAGAGAAAACATGCAACGACATCTAGGCATAACGAATCGAGGGTATTTTAGAGTTAACATCTTAAACCACTTTTATGTCAGGTTCCCTAACGATTCACTTCCAAACAAACCCGATAGTAGCAATCAATGATATATGAAATCCCCAAATTTAAAATCACTGGTTGAAACTTGATAAATGGTGAATTTGTGAAGCATTTATTCCGTGAGGTGCTAACTTAAATACATAACGAACGACATCGTGTGCGAATTGAATCTACATGCACTCCACATGAGTAGCAGTGACAACCGACTAACAATCCAATGATATAACCTTATTCGGCATGGACCTTATTGATTTTAATAATAAGAGAACGATTTTAGGCAGAAATCGCAATGTGAACGTCTTTGATCCAACTGTACAATCACTCTCCACGTCCCGCCCAAGCAACTTCCATGTGTCGCTCAATTCGTTGCGTTAGAATGCTAACTTTTGCTGCGGATTATGAAAATCTATTTATTACATCAGCGAATATGGTTTTGTCTTAGTTGTCGATCCCACAGATTCAAACACCCAAGCAACACCCAAGTACCGTCCAAGCTGGTGCAATGAGATGTTGTTTGTTGCGTATTTCAGATCAAGTAGCGTCCAAGTACCATCCAAGTACCGTCCAAGCTGCTGCAATAGAGATGTTGTTTGTTGCGTATTTCAGATCAAGTAGCGTCCAAGTACCGTCCAAGTAACATTCAAGCTGGTGCAATAGGGATGTTATTTGTTGCGTATTTCAGATCAAGTAGCGTCCAAGTACCATCCAAGTAACTTCCAAGCTGCTGCAATAGAGATGGTGTTTGTTGCGTATTTCAGATCAAGTAGCGTCCAAGTACCCTCCA
>JAITLB010000096.1 GCA_031278175.1 Christensenellaceae bacterium | reverse complement strand
TTCCGCTAACACTGCTAGCAGCAGCTGTTATATGGTTGCTAACTGTTGTGATTGAAGATTTTACGATGAATCCATCAATCGTAGTAGCAGCTATATGTTGCATTTGGGGTGTTGCTTTTGTAGCAAGAGGATTATTTAGCAAAAACGTACATGTTGCAAAAAAATCAAATATACTTTTAGGTGCGATATTGCTTATTATCGCTACCGTACAACTAGTCAATGTTTTTGCTATTAAGGAAAGTGTTATTTTTCCAATAGTTGCTATAATACTAACGGGTGCGCTAGTACTCGGGGTATTAGCAGTAGGCGGCAAAAAGTGGGATCAAGGCGATAACCGCAAGGCGGGCTACAAGTCTTACCACGACCGCAAAAAAGAAAAAGACCGAAACTAATTATTGCTTTGTTGCTTTTGTGCTCTGTTGAACGATAAGTTTAATAGAGCACAAATAACAAGCGAAAACAAACGTGGAAACCTGTAGCAGTGTAGAAATCTGCTAGCGCTACCATGTATATATTGCTTGTTGTAGTTAGGCGCTACAGCAAATTTTTTATTTTAAAATCTCATTTCAGGAGTTGTTTAATGGGCGAATTTGGCGAGATGATCGCAAAATTTTTTATTGGATTTGGTACGAGCATTTTAGAGTCGGTTGCAGTACTCCTCGTTGGAATTATTGCAATACGCCTAGCTGGTCGTATTTTGCGTGCGCTCTTCCAACGCACAAAAACAGAGTCCACAATAGCATCGTTTATAATATCTCTAGTGCGTGCGGCTCTTGCTTTGGTTTTGTTTTTCACAATTCTAAAAATTCTTAACGTTGATACTACTGGTGTTATTTCAATTGCAGCAGCATCTGGTATAGCGGTCGGTTTTGCTATGCAAGATAGTTTATCTAATGTAGCTAGCGGTGTGATTTTGTTATTCACTAAGCCATTTGCACAGTCTGATTATGTAAAGATCGGTGATTCGGAAGGTCAAGTAACTAAAATCAACATCACGATGACTGAATTGACCACAGCAGATAACATCCTAATTTCGATACCTAATAAGCAAATATTAGGATCAGAAATTATCAATTATAGCAAGCATAAGACGCGCCGAATATCTGTAAAAGTGCCTGCTGCCTACGAATGCGATCCTGATATGGTCAGCAAGGTGATTTTAGAGGTAATTAATGACGAACTGAAAGCAGCAACTGTTCCAGCACCTTCAGTTTATCCGATTGAATTTGGTGCATCAGCGGTAATGTACGCTGTTAAATTTTGGGTAAGCGTCGATGACTATTGGTCGTCATACAATGCATTATTTAAAAAGGTTCTACTTGCTTTCAGAGATAACGGGATTGAAATACCTTATGATAAACTAACCGTAATTTCAACAGATGGAGGTAAGTAATGAGTAATTTTGTTTCTGCACTGTCTGTCACAACATCTGAAAACTGGTATCAATATGATCTAATTTTGGTTTTTGTTATTATCATAGCAATTGTAATTTTATACGTATTTAGAAAGAAAACACCTAAAGCTGAAGGTGATATGGCCTGTCAAAATGCTATCAAATATTTAAATAAGGTTATAGGCAATCTCAATAAATCTACAATACGTGTGCAACTATATACAGCAAAAAATAAGATCACTTTTGCATCCTCTTGCTACTTGCAATATGCCAAAGATTATGGGCTTCTAGATTTAACATCGAGTTTGCAAGCATTATCCGAGTGTGTTGCTATAATTGACGCAACACTAGATGATTACTCACAGACGCCACTAGAAAAAGTAAAGTATATAGCATCTCAAGTTATAGATAAATTAAAAAATAGCGTGTTGAGGGAACAACTATGAAAATCTTAGTTGATGCATTTGGTGGCGATAATGCCCCAAAAGAGATTATAAAAGGTGCAGTTGAAGCGCTAAAGCTCAAAAGTGGTTTCGAAGTCGTATTATTTGGCGATCAAGAAACAATCAAAGCCGAACTAGTTAACCACGAATACGATGCATCTAGATTGTTTATTGAACATGCCTCTGAAATAGTCACAAACGATGATAATCCGACAATGATAGTTCGCACAAAAAAGAATTCCTCTCTTGTCAAAGGCATAGTGTCTCTAGGCATTGACCCAGATGCTGCGGCCCTTGTATCAGCAGGTAGCACGGGGGCTGTGCTCGCGTCAGCAGTCTTATTATTAAAGCGCATTAAAGGAGTCTCGAGACCTGCACTAGTTCCAGTCCTTCCAACACAAACTGGAGGTAGTGTAGCATTAATTGATTGTGGTGCTAATGCCGACTGCACAAAGGCACATCTAGTGCAATTTGCTTACATGGGATCTGCCTTTGCTAAAACTGTTCTAGGATCTATGGATCCTTCTATCGGCTTGCTCTCTAATGGTGTTGAAAACAAAAAAGGAAATGAACTTAATCGCGAAACATTTCCGCTACTGCAGGAAGCTCAAGGATTAAACTTCAAAGGCAACCTTGAGGCACGCGACATTTTATCTGGTAATTATGATGTCGTAGTCTGTGATGGGTTCAGTGGAAACATCGCACTAAAAGCGTCAGAAGGCGTAGCTGTTATGCTGTTTGACTTGATTAAGCAGAATATACTTGCATCAGGACTGCGCGCTAAGATTGGATATCTACTATTGAAACCTGTTTTTAAGAAAATAGCAAAAACTATGGACTACAATAATAATGGTGGTGCTCTACTACTCGGATTGCAAAAAACAATTATTAAGGCGCATGGTAGTTCTACGGCTAAATCAATCGCTGTTGCTATCATTCAAGCGTATAAAGTCGCTAGTGCGGAATTAAATGAAAAAATAGAGAAGTTATTAGCAGATCCCGTTGATGAGGTTGAACATGTATAGAAACGTTTCATTGCTAAGTCCTGAAATTATTGCCGACATCGAGAGAAAAATCGGATATACATTTTTAGACAAGTCACATCTAGTAGTCGCGTTTACTCATTCAACATACGCAAAAAGTTTTAATGGTCTTGCGTCATATGATCGCATAGAATTTGTTGGCGATGCTCTAGTAAATTTCATTGTATCAATACGACTCTTTCAAGAGCATCTAGATTGTGATGAAGGTGTATTAACTAAAGCAAAAGCATATCTGGTTTCAAAAACGCGCCTTTCTAATATAATTTCTGAGCTTGATATAATTAAATACTTAATTACAGGAAAGGGTCAAGCTAATACTGACGCTCTAAATAGTGAAAAGGTCAGATCTGATTTGTTTGAAGCTATAACTGCCGCAATATATTTTGACGGACGCTATAACAACTGTGCTAATTTTATCGAACGGTTTTTAGGTGCATATATTAAGTGCGATCCGAGAGAACATGCGGTGACAGACTACAAATCTCGATTATTAGAAATAGGTCAAAAAAATTGTAAACCTGTCGCTTTTTATGATCAAAAGGTATCTGACGGGTTTATGGTGCAAGTCGCACTTGACGGTATTATAATAGGCGAAGGATATGGAAAAAATAAAAGGAAAGCCGAGCAAGACGCTTCAAAGGGCGCTTTGCAGTGGCTTAATGTAGATACTAGGTAATATTATCAATATAATTAACAACTAAAAATATAATGTGATTGATATTTAGCCGTTTTTATCGTATAATATTAAGCAGTTGCTTTTAATTTATAAGAGACTATAAGCTGATCTCTTATTGGAGGTTGAATTGATGAAGAAACTTCGCAATACACTTAAAATACTCACAGCCATTCTGCTGTGCTTGTGCGTAATTACGATGTTCATTGCGTGCAGTACAAATGACGATAACGATGACGTCGAAGTAGACAAAAGCCCGACTCTAGTAGTCTCGATAACTTTAGGTGATGAATTCCCAAGAGAGTTTCACGTTAATTCCGAATTCCCCGAGAATGCGAAATTAACCGTAAATTACGAAGACAAGACTAGCACTGATATATATGTCACAGAAAGCATGGTAAGCGGGTTTGACACATCGAAAACGGGTGACATTATATTGGAAATTATGTTCGCATTGCATACAATATCTGTCCCAGTCAGTATAACTAATCCAATTATAGAAATTGAATTACCAGAGGATTTTAAAAAGACCTATAACGTAGGTGAGCAATTTGGGACTGCAGACCTTATAATCACATTTGCATCGGGCAGGACCGAGAAAATAGCACTAGACGTTACCATGGTAGAAAATTTTAATTCCTCTACTGCTAACACTATCACTCTTAAGATTACATATGCTGGTTTTACTATTAGCGAAGAAATTGAGATAGTAGAAGACACTCCAGGTACACCATAATTAATTGTTCATGTATTCTGCCTGATGCGCGCTTAGAACTTGCACTAACAATATTCCATCGTGAATATTGTAGCAAAACAAGTTTTAGAATAGAATATTTTAACATAATTGGGTTTGCTAGCGTATAGTGTTTGACAATTAGCAAATAATATAGCATAATTAAGGGGTCGCATTTCTGCGACCGCACAAAGTCTCTTCACAAGGAGGTGATAAGTTGTCTACCGTATATGTAAAAGAAAGTGAGTCACTAGATAGTGCGATACGCCGTTGGAAGAAAAAGTGTGCCAATGATGGTATTATCGGTGATTTAAGACGCAAAGAACATTACGAAAAGCCAAGTGTACGCAAGAAGAAAAAGCTTGAAGTAGCTCGTAAGAGGATGTATAAGTAATTTGCTTTCTTGTGAGTAAGTAATTGTAATTTACAGCTCGCTACATTTTGTAGCGGGCTTTTTATTTTCTCGGCTACTTTGGGCATCTGCTAAAACATGCACGTGCCTTTAAGAGTTCCTCTACCATCTTGACAAGTTAGAGACCAGTTTTTTTCATAGTTCGGGAAGAATTATGTTGTAGTCTCTTCGGGGATGACCTCAACAGTTTCCCCATTCCCGAATGAGATTTCATCAAAGCGAACGAATTTCCCTTTCCATTTATATTTAATATCTTTTAATTCACCGTTACGGTGTTTTGCTATAGATAGAGTTACTTCGTACTCGCCCAAGCTCTTATCAGATTCTTTATTGCGTGAGAGAAACATTACTATATCAGCGTCTTGCTCTATAGCACCCGAGTCGCGCAAGTCGCTCAATTTAGGTTGTTTATCGGCAGCATCGCGTGTTTCAATACTTCTAGACATCTGCGACAAGACTATTACAGGGCATGCTAAGTCTTTAGCCATAATCTTCAACATACGACTAATTTCAGCAACTTCTTGCACTTTATTAAAATCGCCTCTGCCTCTCTTTTCTTTATCGACATTCATAAGTTGCAAATAATCGATAATAACTAGATCGAGTTGCCCCAAAGTAGATCTAAGTTTTTGAGATTTAGAAAATATACCGCCTGGTGTCTGTGTACTGGAATCATCAACATAGATTTCGCTATTGTTTAGAGAGAATGAGGCAGCCCAAATTTTCTTAGCTTCATCATTATTATAAGCACCTGATGTCAAAGTGTACATGTCTAATTTTTCAATAGAACTTATCATCCTCTGTGCTAATTGGATTGAAGGCATCTCTATTGAAAATATGGCGACAACTCTTTTTCTGTCGATTTCGCTTTTACTTGTAACTAAATTTCCTGCAATATTTAAAGCAAACGAAGTCTTACCTACAGAAGGCCTAGCCGCTAGAATTATTAAGTCACCCTTTTGTAACCCATTTGTAACAGCATCTAATTGTGGAAACCCAGTAGGCAGACCTCTAAACATAAGTTTATCGGCATGCAAGTTGTTTATTCGTTCAATGCACTGGTTAACCGCTTTCTTGATATGCTCAAGCGATCCTGTTCGCGACTCCGATGTAATCTCATATAATCGTTGCGTTGTTTTATTTATTAGCTCAAGTGGTGTATTAGAAGAATATGATTCTTCAATGCCTTCTTGGCATACAAGGATGTATCGCCTAAGCAGAAACTTCTTATGCAGAATTTCATAATAGGAAGCATAGTTAGCTGCTGACGGCATAAAATCAACTAATGCGAGTAGATATTCATCCATATCTACTTCCCAATGATTTGTACGCCTCAATTGATCGCCGACAGTGATAATATCTATTGCGTTGTGTGATCTTCGTAATTCGGCTATAGCATTATAGATGTGCATATGTCGGTCTATAACAAAGTATTCAGCGGTCATCGTATCTACTAATGCATTTGAAACATTATTATCTGTCAAGATACAACAAAGAATCGATTTCTCTGCATCGACGTCATGTGGTGGTGTCTTAAGCGTGCTATTATTAGTCATGTTTAGACTCTCCTTGAGTGTTTAATAGTCTGCGTCTTTTTAAGATCATAAGTGCTGCTACTATAGCTGAAATGACTGTTATACTAATAATGAGGATTAAATACCATCCTGTCGTGTTAGGCACTGTCTGTATCAAAGTAATTTCCGTGTCCAAATTGTCTTCGGTCATTTGGAATGTGTAGGAATATGAGCGTGTTGCGGTGTCATTCACATAAATCGAATCTACATTCGATTGAATTTGGATATGTGACGGTCGATATTTCGTAATATAGACATAAAGATACTCTATACCATCTGCACTGTCACCATTGAATTTTTTAAGCTCAGAAATGGCATTTTGCATCAGGGAATTGACGTTTTCACTATAAAATGGAGTTTTATATACACTAGTGTACTTATTATAAAAAAATGACGATGTTTTAACAGCAGTGCTGGTCGATTTGTCATATCCAGTGCGTCCGTTTGCAATATACAAACTTGTGTAATTTGAAAAACTAGATAAAACGACTGTTACACTAGCACTGTCAACTATTGGTGCATATCCGATGTTTTCGTATAATGTAGCAATTTCTTTTAGCGTCTCTTTGACTTCTTTTTCTCTGTCCCAATATTCGAGCGAATTTTCAAAGTCTTCTACATTGCTAAAATAGGCAGCTAAGTTTATAGTATATCGAATAGATTTAGTTATTCCAGTCGTGTCAGATAATGAATCTAAATATTCTACTGTTATTTTTCTAGTTTCAGGTAGCACTTCTTGTTCCTCTGCGCTAGCAAAGGCACTAGGGAACATTATTACCATTAGAAAAGAGAGCATAAACACAACAAAAATAATTTTTTTCATATTAAACCACTTACCTTATATTATTTTAGCTAGTTCACTTATCGCATTGCGCAACACTTCCATCGCAAACTCGAATGGCTTGGTAGTCGTCAAATCAATATCTGCTACACATAACGCATCATTTGGGAATTTCGAGCCACCAAGAGAGAGCATCTTTAAGTATTTTTCCGCGTAATTGGGGACAGTTAATATCTTTTCTGCGATATTAACGGCAGAAGTAAGACCAGTTGCATATTGAAAAACATAATAGGCACTATAGAAATGTGGTATCCTGCTCCATTCGTGTCCAGTTTCCTCGTCAAGTTTTAGTGTCTCACCATAATACTTTTCGTAAATGTCCCGATGCTTTTGCGTCAATGACGCAGCCGTCAGTGGAATACCACTTTCGATCTGTTGATGAGCAAACAATTCAAACTCAGCAAACATCGTCTGTCTAAAAATTGTGGTTTGGAACATCTCGATATAATATGAAAGAAGTTTAACCTTGAGTTCAGGTTTTGAGACTTTCATAAGATGTTTTAAAAGCAATACCTCATTTACTGTGCTCGCTATTTCTGCAAGAAATATAGGATATCCTGCTTTTTCGTAGCATTGATGTTTGTTACTTAAATATGTGTGTAGAGCGTGCCCCATCTCGTGTGCTATAGTGAATACATCGCGCAATAATGGTTTGTGATTTAATAATACTACAGGGTGAGCATCATAGCATCCCCAAGAATACGCGCCACTGCGTTTATGCTCAGTTTCCTCAACATCAATCCAGCCTGCGTTTTTCGCCTCTAATAGAAGTGAAACATAATCATCACCTAGCGGTTTAAGTGCATCTACGACAAGATCATACGCTGTGTCGTAATCGTATCCCATGTCGGACACTTCTTCAATTGGCACATATAGGTCGTAGAAATGCAATTCATCGAGTTTTAGCGCAGTCTTTCTAAGAGTAGCATAGTCTTTAAGCAGATTTAGATGCCCTTCTACTGTAGTTAGAAGATTTGCATGAACTATGGGGTCAATGTTATCAGCTTTCAATTTGCACTCTAGCGCACTTTTGAATTTTCTAAGTTTTGCATTAGTGCAATCTCTGCGAACACTGCCAGAATAAATTGCCGCTAGAGTGTTGCTATACGTCACGTAACGCGCGTAGAATTTCTTGTAAGCTAATTGTCGAGTCGCGCGGTCACGGTGCTGTAAGAGCAACGAGAGCGCGCCGTGTGTCAATTCTATCGTCTCACCGTCAGGGAGTGTTAGCATCTCGCACTGTAAATCCGCATTATTAAACATACTGAACGCATTTGAAAACATAGTCCCGTATGTTTGAGTAGCAGATAAAATCGATTCTTGCTTACTAGGTAGTATATGAGCTTTTAGCTTTATTATATCTTGGATATATACTGTATAGTTTTCGTAGCGAGCGTCACACAGCATTTTCTTCAATTCACCGATAGGAAATCTAGATATATTCGGTGTTACAAATGATGCCTGAACTGAATACTCAACATACAACATTTCTGCTAGCTGCGACAATCTCTGGTAATGTGTATTTGAGGTATCTTCGTCTCTTTTGAGACCAGCGTAAGCATACAACCTTTCGATGTCGCGCTCGATTGCTGTCTTTTTTTCTAGAATAGACAAAGTCTCTTCTATGGCAAATTTCTTCTTGATCAGTGAAAACTCATATACTTGTACTTCAAGTTTTTCGTATAACTGATTGAACTCATCATCCGAGGGAAAAAATTCTGCTAAATTCCATTTTCTTTGGCTGGAAACATCCGACCTTTTAAGAGGCATATTAAAAATCTCCTTATAATACATATCCTTATTAGATGTATTACATTGACGCTGGAGTAGTATGTGTCATCGCGCCTATATTAATATAATATATTGTATAACCACCAAAAGTCAATTTATTGACGTTACTTAGTTATACACAATGCTTAACTTCAAAGACTTAAAATGGTTTTTACTTGTCCACTATTAAAAATAGGTCGATAATGCCAGAAAATAAATAAACACTATTCAGTATTTAGAGGATCAAATCGCAATTTTAGAACAGGATATAAGACCTAGTTTTTTAATGTAATTCGATGCTCTTACTATTAATCCATAACAGTATAAGTCAGGTAACCCTTTTTTCATTCGCTAAGTTCAAAATACATTTCAAATACTACATTAAAATGGAACTTTAAGTCTATCACTAAAACATAAATGATGATACTAAAAAGCTTTAGAAAATTTATACCGTAATGGGCTACGGCATACAAATTTTAAATCCTTATTTGACATAACACTACAGCCAAATAAATGAACAAGAGTTTATTGGGGTGCGCTCTAGATTATACCTTTTTAGCACATGTTCTCTCAAAGTGACGAAGCAAAATTTGAATAATATTTAGACAAGTGTGCATACTAGAAATAAATATGCTAGAAACTCTCTCTAGATATTTCAATGTTTAAAATTAACCTTTAAGGAGCGAAAATGAATCAACTCAAGTGTACCACTGGAAATTGCCAGCACAATTTATTAGATCGTTGTACTTCAAGCGTAATAACAATGTCACCTAAAGCTATATGTGAGACGAGAATTAAAAGAGCAGGAGGATCACTTGAACAAACATTTGCCGAACTTGAAACGGTAGAAGAGAGACTACAGGATGCGCCTGCAATGGTAGCTTGCGAATCGAAATGCAAATTCAATTGTGAAAATAGATGTACAGCGGATACAATAATAGTAGGCGACACTATCTTCAACGTGTGTTGCAAAACGCGAATTAAATAGAAGTAAACGATTGATTGTAACTTTACTTGAAAACAATATGTCATTGTTAGTTATTTAAATCAAATTTAATTCTATATCTCAAAATTAAAAAGCTATCTAGGTATTGGTTATAAATTGGAGAATTTGATACACTCTACCGCAGCTTCATCAAACATTTGCTGAGAAAATTCATCTGGATAACCGTGTTTATATACAATGCGACTTATCCCGCTATTGATTATTATTTTTGCACAAATAGAACAAGGTTGGTGCGTACAATATAGACAAGCACCAGCAACCGACACACCTGTGCGTGCCGCCTGAATTATAGCGTTTTGCTCGGCATGCACGGCATAACAAATCTCATGTCTCGTTCCCGATTCAATATTCATTTGAATTCTAAGACATTGTTTTTTCTGCTTGCATGACATTATGCCAGATGGAGCACCATTATACCCCGTTGTCAATATCCTTTTATCTTTGACAATAACTGCACCTACTTGGCGATCTGACTTGAAACATGATGACCACGTAGCAACTAACTCAGCCATTTCCATAAAACGAATATCCCATTTATCCATATATAATCATTAATAGCAAATAATATTTAGGTCGCAATATGCGAACGCACCTCTTACTATTAGTCCTATCTAAATATTATTACATAATATACTGCATAAATCAATAACTCAACCGAATTTTATCGATACTTTTTAAATAAAATAGCATTAAGTTGCAAATCTCTAGTAATTTCACCCAATAACATGCTGCAGTGTCTAACCAACTACCCGCATTACCCTTAAGCAAAAAGAGCATTAGATAATATTACTCTTTTGAAAACTTAATTGACAATTTGATAGCGTATTAATCATGAGCTTAATCTGGTATTTATTTAGAAATCGAGAAAATAATCAAATAAATGAATATTATTTGCATAAATGTATTGACATATGCATAATTTATGTATATACTATCCATAATATACATTTTGAGGTCTTATTATGCAAGATTTTCTAAAACTGCAAGACTTGACAAGTCTAGACATTCACACCCTTATAGACAAGGGCATAGAACTGAAACGTTTGCGCAACGCAAAAGTGGCTCACCCAATTCTCAAGAATAAGAATTTAGGAATGATTTTCTCCAAGTCGTCAACACGCACAAGAGTAGCTTTTGAGATTGGTATGGTAGAATTAGGCGGTCATGCGATCTTTTTGAGCACAAACGACATTCAGCTAGGCCGCGGAGAATCCATTGCAGATACAGCTCGTGTCTTAGAGCGTTATTTGGATCTCATAATGATTCGCACATTTAAACAAAGTGACGTTGAGGAGTTAGCACTCCATTCATCCATTCCTGTCATCAATGGACTGACAGATTACTGTCATCCATCACAAGTCATCGCTGACTTAATGACATTCAAAGAATACGTTGGATCATATGACGGCAAAAAATTGTGCTACATAGGCGATGGAAATAACGTTGCCAATTCGCTGATTGTAGGATGTATAAAGACAGGTATAGCAATTTCACTAGCATGCCCAGCTGGACATTATCCTGATACTGCAATAATGGATTGGGCAAAAGCTAATGGCGCATTCAAAATCACTGAAGATAAATTTGACGCTGCAAAGGATGCGGATGCAATTTACACCGATGTATGGGCTTCAATGGGTCAAGAAAGCGAAATAGAAAATCGCAAGAAAATTTTCAAAAGCTATTGTGTCGATGAGAAACTAATGAAAGTCGCAAAGAAAAGCTCGATCGTCTTACATTGCCTGCCCGCACATAAAGGCGAGGAGATAGCAGAAGATACTTTTGAATTGCATGCCAAAGAAATTTTTGATGAAGCTGAAAACAGGTTGCACGCACATAAGGCGATAATGGTGAAATTGATAGAGGATAGTGCGCTAGACTAAAATGGTGAAGTCCATTCTTCACGCGCGCCCTCTAGTAGCACTCTTATTGCAAATGCATTTAGGACTACAGAGGGTGCGCGTGTATTGTCAAATAAATCTAAAATGCCAACTATAATATTGTGCCTTTTTTTTCTTGCTATTTGTGAGCAAATGTGATATATTGTGTAGTATTATAAAGAGAAGGAACGCTTTTATGGAAGAAACTTTGCAAACTAATTTGAATAAAGACAATGCACCACTAACAGATGATGCCAAAACTACAAATTCTAAATACGACAGTCTCAAAAAGCTTAAATACAAAGACTGCAAAAGGGTTTCAATACACACAGAATACGACTACTACTTCAATCAGATTACGACTCTTAGGTTTGACAATAAATCAGGTAAATGCGTCTCAACAAATGAATCCGCAAATTTATCAGATATAATAGTCGAGTCGTGTGGCGACAACAATAACATAAATGAAGCAGTTGCAATCGTTGCGGCTGGCAGGCAAGATAAGGTCACTGCGAATGCTGGTGACAAATTGCTAGAAAAAGCCACTACATCGGTTAAGGTCGATAGTAAGAAAGACACAACTGATCCAACAAAAGATGCTAACAAGCCCATTAAGGACAAAACTAAGACAGATCAAACAGTTTCAAATAAAGTGGATTCACCCGATGAGGAGAACCCTTTGGCATTATTGGCTGAAATGAGAAGACAGTACAAAGAACAAAAAAAAGCTAATAAGGTC
>JAITLB010000084.1 GCA_031278175.1 Christensenellaceae bacterium | reverse complement strand
CACTATAATAGATGCTAATGGATCTTATCAGGCGCGCGAGAATTTTTTAAACCTCAAAATATTTTTAAGAGGTGCCAAAACCGAATATGTCAAAATCATATTAAATATTATAACCGCGCCTTGTGTGGAGACTCTGCTAATCAAATACGCAGCAAATGCCTTTTTAGTAGCAAAATATAAATAATAGATAGTTGTTGTATTGATTGCTAGCGTACACACAATAAAGACTAGAAAGTAGCCGATCCAAATTTTAAATGGTTCTTTGAAGGTGGTATATTTAAAAACAACACCTGCAAAAACACCTATCAGAGCTGACGATATAGTAAAAAATGGGTTGTACAAAGATCCAGTAGGATAGATCAAGAAGCCAACGACATCGCCTATAGCGCCCGTTAAAAGCCCAGCAAGAGGTCCTAAAAACGCGCCAGATAAGAAAATAGGAATGTAGGTAAAAGTGACTTTAAAAGAAACAAGATTTATTTCAAGCGTATTCAAAGCTATACTGATTGCGGCAAATACCGCTGTATAAACGAGCTTTGACAAGCGAGAATTGAAAGAGTGGTTTTTCATAAATATCTCCGCTGTTAAACCTTATTGAGGTTAGACAGGAGAGTTCCGAAGCAAACAATAGCGCGCTAAAGCGCGACAAAAGAATTTTGCAATGGATGCGACCGAACACCGCAACGATTATAATTAGCGTTTTCGTCCGAGAACAACATCCCATTTCTCAGCACTTTACGCGTTCGATCTACTCTGCTAATAAAAGCATATCATCAAAAGAGTAGCACGTCAAGAAAAAAGGAGGTGTTAGCAAATCTCTACTTACACTAAAATGTTTGCGACAAGCGAGGGAATATGATAAAATGAATATATCCTAGATTGTTGTTAAAGCCGTGAAAGTAAGTTTTGCAAACCTGTTATTTACGGTAGTTGTTGGTAGCAAGAAAGACTAAATTTAAAAGAGCGAGTCCTTGAAAAAGAAGAGATCTTAGAATTCGGACTAAGGCGCTAAAACAATTTTAACTTCTAGAAAATCGCAAAAGAATAAAATTAAGAGGAAATATGCAACTAATAGTAAAACCAGACTATGATACAATGAGTTGGGCTGCCGCCAAAATAGTAGTCAATATAATAAGAGCGAATACAAAAACCAAATTAGGACTAGCAACAGGATCATCTCCACAAGGACTATACGGCCAATTGGTTGAATACTATTATGAAAGAGCCTTGTCTTTTTCCAGAGTGGAGACTTTTAACCTTGACGAATATATAGGTCTGCCACACGGACATCCACTATCATACAGATATTTTATGGAGACTAATCTTTTTAAAAAAGTGAATATTGATATAGGCAAAACAAATTTTCCAGATGTATATAATGCTGATTTGAGCGAGGCTTGTAGTAATTATTCTAGAATGTTAAAGGAGAACGTGCGTGACGTGCAAATATTAGGACTAGGTGTAAATGGACATATCGGATTTAATGAGCCAGGAACGGGCATAGACACAAAAACACACGTAGTAGAACTTCAAAAAAGCACAATTTTAGCTAATTCGCGGTTTTTTAATTCAATTGAAGAAGTTCCGAAGACCGCAATAACGATGGGAATAGCAGAAATATTAGAGGCAGAGAAAATATTGCTATTAGTGGATAAAAAGACAAAGCACGATGCCTTGATAAAACTGCTAGCAGAGGGTGGCTTCGATAGCGAGTGTCCCGTAACCGCATTACAAAAGCATAAAAACCTTACAGTAATATGCACAAGAGAGGCATTCGATGGTAATTAAGAGAGTCGCAAAATAAGTTTGACTCGCTTTTATAAAAACCAGAAAAGAAAGAATGAATAAAAAACTGTTTGCAGGGGTTTGACCAGATACCAGATCAAACCCCTGCAACAGTAAAAGGAGTATGTTAAAATGATTAATAGTAGGAGTGGCACTATCACTAATAGTGCGTATTAATATCTCATCGGGAGGATTAAGTATTTAAACTTGTCATCATCTATAGTCGTTAAAACGGCGGGGCGGTCACTAGAGGGGAATGAGAATTTTACAAAGTCCTCTTTTATTTTGGAAAGAGACTCCTGTAAGAACTTATTGTTGAAAGCAATTCTCAAGGGTTCACCCGATATGTTTGCTGACAGAAATTCCTTTACTTGACCCATACTTGTCTCCGTTGTTACTTCAACGAGCGTGCCTTCTACTTTGAGATATATAGGGCTAGTGTTTCCTGTTTTGCTTATTATCAAAGCGCGTTCAACGCAAGTTTCAAGAATTTTTTTGTTGATAATTAATTCCGTAGTAAAAGTCGTTGGCGTAATAGCTTCGTAATCGAGATATTCACCCTCATAGAGTCTTATTGTCATACTTAAGCCTTGGGTTGCAATACAGAGGGCTTTGGAAGTACATTTTAGAATAACTGGTAAATCTTTGTTTTCTAAAGCCTTTGCAATTTCGGACAACGCTTTTGCTGGAACCACCGCTTTAATTTTCTTTTTCTGTGAAATCAGCGCACAACGTGCCGAGGCCATTCTAAAACCATCAAGAGCAACACATACGAGCTTATCGTCTTTGGTTTCTAATAAGCAACCTCTAAGTAACGGTCTGGTATCATCAGTTGCAGCGCAAAAAGCAGTGCGTTCTACAATGTCTTTAAATGTTGCTTGTGAAACCTCGATATCGCCTTCGGTTATAGGTGGTGACATTTCAGGGAATAGTCCATCACCCAAGCAAGAAACGGAAGTAGTGTTTTCGCCATACGATAAACGCAAGTTCTCACCAGATGTCTTTTCGACGGTGACAAGTGGATCAGCAATTTTACCCAGAATTTCTGAGAATAATTTGCCATAAACAACTGCTTCGCCTTCTAGTATAACCTTGGCATGAATTCTATATTCGATAAAAACATCTAGGTCTGTAGCGGTAAGCGATACCGTGGATTCGTAAACGCGAATATAAATACCTTCTAATATAGGTGTGACAGCTTTTGCTGGAATTGCTTTTGATACGGTCACCGCAGCGTCCGATAATTCTTTGGGTGAACAACTGAATTTCATAACGTACATTTCTCCAAATAGTTAAGATTAATTAAATTTTTTCTTGGTATAATATTAACACAAACAACTAAAAAAAACTAACGATCTAGCATGTTTTTTATATCATTAATTTGCTTTTCAGTCTCTTTGTTGTCTTTGAGTTTGTTTTGAATTTTATCGCGAGCGTGAATAATAGTAGTATGGTCGCGTCCACCGAACAACTGTCCTATTGTTACAAGCGGGATAGATAGCATATCTGTTATCAAGTAGATAGCGATCATCCTGGCCTCGGATAAGAGTTTTGTTTTCTTCTTGCCTATTAAATCACTTTCGGAGACCCTAAAATATGAACAGACGGTAGAAATTATGTCGCTACTGTCTACTCCGACCTTTTTGGGCGCGTTAGTCTTTAAAGCTTCCTTTGCAATTATTATATCAGGCGATGCCCTATTCAAGAGCTGCGCGTATAAGACGACTTTTGTTAGCGCACCCTCTAATTCTCGGACATTAGAATCAAATTGCTCGGCTAAGTAGTGCACGACATCCTCATTTGCGGCGATTTTTTGCAAAAGCATCTTGTGTTTTAAAATGGCGATTCGCATTTCAAGACCAGGCGCTAAAATATCAGCGAGAAGTCCGCCTTCAAAACGCGAACGCAGACGCTCTTCTAGGGTGCTAATTTCCTTAGGCGGTCTGTCACTAGATAGAACAATTTGCTTTCCTGCTTGGAATAAGTCATTGAATATGTGAAAGAACACCTCTTGCAAACCGACTTTGCCTTCTAAAAATTGAACGTCATCTAGCATCAGCACATCAATATTTCTATACTTTTCTCTAAATGCACGCACATTAGTTGAAGTCTTGTCGGAGCTAATAGATTCTATGTATTCTGTCGTCATCTTTTCGGTGGGGACGTATAAAACTTTCTTTTCGGGAAAGTTTTGCCATAGATAGTTGCCGATAGCGTGCAGTAGGTGCGTTTTTCCAAGTCCGACACCGCCATAGATGAAAAGGGGGTTAAACGTGATAAACTCTCCAGCGTTGCCTGGCTTTTGCGCAACGGCAATAGCAGCGTGCTTTGCTAGTTTGTTGTTGTCGCCTTCAATGAGATTGTTAAACGAATATTTTTCGATAAACGGACAAATGCGTTTTTCGGAGTCGGCAGAAGAATTAATTACGATTTGATTGTCATGGATATCATCGGAGTCGCCACTGCTATCATCAAGTGCGGATCCACGAGATGGGATGTCAGATTCTACTATAAATTCGACATCGCTAAAGGAACTATAAAGCGTGACTAATGCCTTTTTGACAGTGTCTTTATAGTTCTTATTAACAGCGTTGCGCGCCGTAATAGATGACGCTAAAAGATAGAGGACACCTTTTTTAACACAAACAGGTGTGAGTGTGTCTATCCACATCATATACGCAATAGAGTTGATGCTGATGGAAAGTTCGTTTTTCACATCGCTCCAAACGCGGCCAATATCAATCATGCGTCTATTATATCAAACGATATAGATAATCGCAAGTAAACATAATACAATACAAAAAAATGACTACCTAGAACTTATAAAAGGCAGCAAAAAGCAAAGCATACAAAAGCGCCTTTCATAGTGGTTGCGGACAAAAATAGTAGATGAAAGCTAAAAGAATATAGAACCCTCGCAAAAACAAGGAAGGGCGGCACAAAAACCAGCGAGGGCGCATTTGCGCAAAAGATAGACTCGATGGTGCGACGCGCGGCATATAAATGTCTAACTAAACAAGCGCGAAAGCGGTGTTTTATGAGGCGACATTATGTACGCGCGCACGCGCATAATAAAAATCTTGCAATGGATCGTCTTTTTTGGTATAATTAATGGATAACGAAAAGTGCGCATTTTTGCAATCTTACTAGTTTTTTTAAAATAACGCGCGCAAAAGAAAGAGTTTGTTTTGCTGAAAGGTTAGGCTAAAAGAACAGACAGTAAATGTAGCAAAAAAGAAATTCGCCAAAGCGCATTGTGTCGAGGTGTTTTATGACTAAAACGAAGTGGTTGCTAGCATTCATAATACTGACGTTTGTATTGACTGCTTTAACTTCTTTTGCCTGCAACGCGCCTGTCTCACCCACAGCGATAGATCTTCTTGAAGACGACATAAAAACAGAGTATGCCGTAGGAGATCAACTTGATACGACAGGTATGAAGTTTAAAATAAGCTATTCTGACATGACCAATAAAACATACGACATCGAAGAAATACGAGGCGACCTTGAATTTACTAATTTCGACACTACACGCACGGCGACTTCACTGCGAGTAACTATTACATATAAAGGACAAGCAAGAACAACCTTTTTAATAAATGTGCTAAGCGTTGCTGGTTCTAAAGCAAGCTATATCGTAAGGTTTGAAACATTTACCGATAAAAAGATAGCGGATGTTAGAGTCCAAACAAACAACACTGTCGACCCACCCGAAGATCCGACAAGAGAAGGGTATTATTTTGATGGTTGGTATACCGATGAGACATTTGCCAACGCGTGGGAGTTTAATACGACTACGATTAAAAGCGATACTACTCTCTACGCGAAATGGGGACATTTTTTGACTGTGTATTTTAGACCAGGCAACGGCATTGAAGATATAGTGAGATCTGACGTTAAACCCAACGTCACTTATACGAACGTTCCTTTGATTCCAGAGCGAGTAGGGTATGTGGGCGAATGGGATTATGCTGGAGAATGGGACGACTTGACAAACAACCAAGTAATTAGTGCGAAATATTCTCCGCGCAAGTATGCTGTATTCTTTCATTTTCAAAATCTATCAGATGTGACAGTCGATGTGTCGTTGAATATTGACTTCCAGTGGGGTGACAACGTAAATCAAATAGCCGGCGATTCAATGCAGGCATTGGAGAAACCCGCGCCAGCGCACAAAGTAATAACAGGTTGGCGCATTAGAGGTTATGCGGATTCAACAAAACCGACATATACCGAGCTCCCTGGAATGGATAACATTACCGCAGATATTCATATTGAGGCAGTATACGAAACAGAGACACACAAAGTAACGTTTGATTTTGGTGTCAAAGTAGACGCTAACACTCGTTATTTTGTGACAGAGGGAATTGAATATAATTCGATAATCCCATTGACGCAAGTGCCAGACGAAAGCGAAAAAATAGACACCTCGTTCTTTTTGCGCAATGCATTTAAAGGATGGTATTATGACGCGCAGTTGACAGTCGAATGGCGTTTTGAGACGGATCGAGTATTGCAGTCGAATTTAGTTCTATATGCAAAGTGGGTCGATCTTGTGATGGTGCGCTTTTTTAGTGACGGGGCTGGTCAAAACCTATACCACGAAGAGACTGTAGAAAAAGGCGGGAATTTACAACCTCCAGATCCACCATTAGAAGTAGGTTTTTCGTCTGTATGGTCAGTTGGTGCCGATGGCTTTGTAAACATACAAAACGATTTAAATGTTTATTGCTTGTATGCAACGCGCTATTATAGAATCGAGTTTAGAATGCCAGATGGAAAAACTCTGACAGTAGAAGGAAACGATGATCAAATATTGCAACACGGCGCAAAGATTGAGAAATATCCAGCAGATCCCGAGCAACAATATTTCGTGTTTTCGGGTTGGACATGCGCTAACACAGACGCTAATTTTAATAGTGTAACAATGGACATGATAATTGTTGCGTCTTTTAAGCGAATAAATTATTCAGTCGTCTTTAAGTGGGAAGAAGAGGACGGTCAAGAACAACAAACAACAATCACAGCGCAAGCGGGAGATCCGATTAGTGAATCGCAAATCCCGACAAATCCAGCGCGAGGCGAAACGTATCTTTTTACTGGATGGTTTCAAGACGGAATAGAAACACCATGGAACATGAGCACAAATATTGTTGTAGAAGAAATGGTGCTTGTTGCAGGCTGGACACCCTTACACCTTGTGATTTTCCTAGCAGAAGATAATGCCGAGTTGAGCAGACTCCGCGTGCGGCACTCTGGATATGTCTCTCAAAATGATGTTCCAGAAATTCCAGCAAAGGTCGGCAATATTGGAGAATGGATTGACTCGAACAATTTTGCCGTAGTCGTTACTCAAGCGGTTGTTTTAGAAGACACTACTTTCAAAGCGAGATATGCCTTTGAAATATATCAAGTTATGTTTATGTTCCCAGGTGCGACCTCGGATGAGGTAAAAGATAGTTATACGGTTGAAGCACAATACGGTTCTGTCATAGCCAAACCAAACGACCCAGTAAAGAAGGGGTACGATTTTGATGGTTGGGATGGGTATTCGGAGAACCTCACCGCAACTAAAAATATTACTTTCAGCGCACGGTTTATAGCATGGAAAATAAAGGTAATGTTTGTTGTTAATGACTCTAATGTTGTCTCCGAGGAACTCATAATTCTAGAATATGAAGTGAGCTACGGGCAACCTGCTAGTCCACCAGCAAATCCTGATAATTATAATGAAACTGGATATAGATTTACAGGTTGGAATCCAAGCATTGATATTATGATAGTAGATAACAAAGGCGACTCTATAAAAATTGTTGCACTTTATGAGAAGATGCAGTATGCTGTTCGTTTCATCTTTAAAACAAGCGTCTCTGAAACGCTAGCAGGGACTCTAAATATAGGACACGGCGAAACAATACAAACACAACAAATTGAAACCATTGAATCCGAAGCTGCAGCCGTATTGGTTCTTGCTGGACACTCCTTTATAGGATGGAATTTTGACGAAAGCGCAAATGAAGATAAAACGGACGACATCAAACAAGAGCAAATAACCAAAGAACGAACAGTCTATGCGATGTTCAAACTTAATGAACATACAATAAATTTGCTGTCTGGTCAAACAACGATCGCGACAATTCAGCGCAAATACGGCGAGGTTTTATCAGCTACTACGCTGAGCACAGCATTAAGCGACTATCAAAACGAAAACGAGGGCTTCGAAAAGAACAAGGCCTTTATGGGATGGTATACTGACCAAAACACATCGGTTGTGTATATACCAGGCATTGTGACAGGCGACCTGTCCTTGTACGCGCTGTGGATAGAGATGAAATCAGGAGATGCCGAAGTTTTGTATGCTATAGACACAACACGAGGCATTGCTAGAGTGGTTGGATACAGCGGGGACAAGGCAGATGTTCAAACGATAACACTAGCATCACATTTTTCGCAAGGCGCTGGACAACAGAGTTATCCAGTTAAAGAGATAAGCGATATGGCCCTAGCGGGTCTTACTTCGCTGCAAGAAGTTACACTCTCAGAAACACTTGAGACTATAGGCACACAAGCTTTTTCTGGATGTACAGCACTGAAAAAAATTACAATCCCCGCCTCAGTGACTAAAATAGACGCAAACGCATTTAAAGGATGCACCTCACTAGAAGAGTTGATATTTGAAGCGCGAGGTGTAGTAGCGCTAATAATCGGCGAAAGTGCCTTTTATGGCGCAAAATCACTGTCAAAAATATATATGAAGTCAAACCAAGGTAATGTTGACGGATTGCCAGAAGGACTACAGGAAATAAAGGCAAATGCGTTCAATGGAGCCACGTCTCTGCAAAGTGTTATTATACCAGCCACAGTGGTCACTATAGAAGACAAAGCCTTTTACGGTGCTTCGTCTTTGAGATACGCAAGATTCAATAGATCAACACCGCCACGATTAGGTTACAATGTGTTCACAGATGTTGAACCAGGTTTCCGCATTTATGTCGCAGTGCGAAGCAATTACGACAACGATACCCCGACTTCAGATGGTTGGGTCGAGTTTAAAGGCAAGTCAAAAATATATGAATTTGCAAATATAAGCTACGATGGACTCTGGGCCTTTACTCGCTCACAAGAAGGGAATGATGAGGTTGCGGTTGTTGTCCAATATTTGGGGGATGAGATCAAGCTTAAGGTTGACAGCGTGCTGGTAGCACCGGAGGCGTATCTTCGCGTTGCTAGCTTAGGCGACTATGTTTTCAACAGCAAAGTAGAAGAGCTAACAATACCATCCGATATACAAATATCAGAACGCTCGCTAGGTGGTATGCCCAATTTAACACATTTTATTTTTATCATTAAGGATAATTCGTACATAAATAGAGCATATATCAAAGCGATGTTTGATGAGAATCCAAAACTTACGCAATTATCACTTTCTGCAAAAGAAGTATTACGAGATGTATTTGGTGGTGCGGGTCTTCCCGTTTACTTAAAAGTTGTAAATATACTTAATGAAGATAGTGTAAATATTCCAGCAAGAATGTTTGAGAACGTGATGAGCATAGAAGTGGTAAATTTGCCTACCAACCTTGTCGAGATAGGCGAATACGCGTTTGCTGGATGTATGAACCTAAGAGAAATAAATTTTGCAGATTATACGCAAAGCGCAAAAGCAAAGACTATAGGTACATATGCTTTCTATAATGCAACATCGTTTACTTTTAGTCCTAAATCGCAAACCGCCATAGTTCCCAATTCTGTTGAGAATATCGGCTTAAATGCATTAGAAAACACTGCGTTTATAAAAACAAAATTTACTTACGATATTGTAACAGTCGGCGCGGGCATTCTGTATAAATATGTCGGCACCTCTAACATAGTTACGATTGATTATTATATAAAGAGAATAAACGACAGAGCTTTTTACGGCAATACGTCTGTTGTGACGGTAATGAGCGCAACAAACTATAAAGAGCAAAATTCCATCCCAACTCTTGAATCTATCGGCGCGGAAGCGTTTTCTGGGATGACGCAGTTAGAGAATGTTATAATAGCATCGACAGTACTAAAAACTATAGAAGATCGCGCTTTTGCAGGATCCCCGAGATTTAGCAAAATGGCATTATTGACAACACAAAACGCGCCCGCAATTAGTGCTAACACGTTTCAAGAAACTCATGAGGGCCTGACCGTTTACTTGATATTTCAGACTGTCGGAACGGAGTGGGCCGCGTTTAATAT
The DNA here is from genome assembly GCA_031278175.1 of Christensenellaceae bacterium. Classification (GTDB taxonomy): domain Bacteria; phylum Bacillota; class Clostridia; order Christensenellales; family DTU072; genus JAITLB01. The sequence goes on along the minus strand of JAITLB010000084.1, from coordinate 19,565 downwards.
TAAACAGTTATCGAATCCGAGCGTCAGCGAGTGGTTTTTAGATAAACTAGACAATCAAAACAAGGTCAATGTAATAGCATATCTTGGTAGCAACACAGCAATAGAGATGGGTTTGACTTTTACACATACAGGAACGACTTCTCCTCAAGCTGTGGAGTCAATAGGCGCGTACGTCATCCCTCAATACGTTACTAAACTGACAGTTGATGTGGATTTAGCCTTAAATAAGAGCGCTTTTGACGGGTTGCCAGCAATAGAGGAATTTACAATTACAAATCTCAGTGGTGATATGGGAATAGACACGAGTGCATTTAAAGAGCAAAATGCAGTAGAGTACGGAAATTTGTTGGTTAATAACCCAGCACTTACTCAAGTGACCATACCAGGGGCTTGGACATTAAATAAACTCTTTAATGGTATGTTCCCATCTACGATAAAAGAAGTAAAAGTAATAGCAATGGGCGCGAATAATTATTGGCTGATATGCGATGAAATGTTTAAAGACGCTGTATATGTAGAAAAAATAACACCAGACGCGTATTTGGTAGCAAACAACATAGGAAGAGACGCATTTAAAAACAGTGGCTGGCTTAACGCGCAAAGCACCGAAGAAGTCGCCTATATGGCAAACGCAAACGGTGGGAAAATAGCCGTAGCATATACAGGCAATTCTAATACAATTGTTCTAAATTCTGAATATATAGCAATCGCCCCTTATGCTTTTGCGGGAAATTCAGTAGTTGAAATAATTGATGTAGGAGAAAATGTTACGGGTGTCGGTCAATATGCATTTAGCAACATGTCCTCATTAATAAAAGTGTTCTTGCGCTCTGCGTCCTTTGTGCGAGTGGAAACAGGAGTATTGACGGGAACGGAAAGCACAAGGATTGAAATTTTTCTAAAAGAATCTATTAAACTTTCCCAGGACTATGCCAGCAGTCCATGGGCTAGTTCAACGAACAACGCTACTAGTATTGATAATATTGTAGAAGACGGTGATTACATATACGATTCAAACTCATACACCTTGCACCAAATAAAGAAAACAGGCAGTGTAGAGGTTCCATTGCAGCTTAAAGGGCAAGATCTAGTATACAGCAGGAACATATTGTTTGCGGGTGTGACCGATTTAACAATAAACGCTAATGCCACTTACGCAGCTGCTACATTTGGTAATATTGCTGGATTGCAAAGAATAGTAATAGACGGTGTCGCGGAAGATGCCTGGACACCAGCGGATAGTTTCCCAGCAATACTAAAAGCACTATTAGAAAAAAACAAAGATATCACCACTATTGCGTATAATGCTGCAACCAAGTTGAGAGTCGTGCTAGGCGGGGATACCGCAAATATAGTTTTATCCGAGAAAATAACAACACTAGAGATATTGCCAGGTGTCACTAAGACCGCTCAATATCTTTTAGAAACGTCAGGCAAAAACATCGCCAACATCATTATGCCAACAACACTCGTGAGTTTTGGAATAGGTTCGTTTGAAGGTAGTGTGTGGTATAAAAACCAGTCTGATTTTATAATTGTGCAAGACGGGATTTTGTATAAGTACAAAGGAACATCAACGCAACTAACTGTTCCCGCCAATGTCAAAATTATAAGTGAGCGCGCTTTCTCCAGGCTAGGTTATAATGCTCAAGGCGTGGCTGAATGGAGCAGTTATACATCTACAATAAGATTTGCTGCAAATTCACAGTTAATAGAAATACGCGATGAAGCTTTTTATAAAGCAAACGGATTGACATCGATGGATCTCCCGGGAACGCTTAGAATTGTTTCAGCAAAGGCTTTCGATGAGTGTTATTTCAGTCAAGCTCAGGTGCTAGCAAACATGAACGGTCTACTAATAATAAGAGGTGGCACTTCTTCAACACTAGTAAACTATCAAGGTAGCACACAAAGTGTAGTGATCCCACTTGACGTAAAATATATATTACCAGGTGCCTTTCAAAACAATACAACCTTAGAGAGCGTTACATTCACAGCAGGGTCGATGTTACAAAAAATATGGGATAGTGCTTTTAGTGGGTGCACTAACTTGCAAACGATTGATGGACTGCCCGACTCCCTAATTTATGTCGGAAAAGATGCCTTTAAAGGCATAAATTGGACGGGTGCTACAGCGGACTTGATTTCAGATGCGGGCAGAGTTTTAGTGTATTACTCAAGCACAACAGAAAAAACGGTTGCTATAGAAGAGGCACTCCCGTACGCAAATATTAGAAGTATCGCTGGGGCCGCATTTGCTTCAATTCGAGGCGGATCAGCGAGCGCTGAAATAATTGTTAAGATCAACACAACAGAATTGATACAAATTGACACAGAAGCGTTTTATGATATAAAAGCCGTATATGTGCCTGATGCCCTGTTAGACTATTACCAGGGATTATGGATCGCAAATGCAGGAAAAGTAAAACCGATATCTGAATATTTGGGTTAACAATGACAGACAAGTGCAACTTGTTGAAATATTTTTCAGAAAGTGTTAAAATAAAGGCAGTGTTAGTGACGCACAGATTATATGTGTTAAAGAGCAACACGAACAAAATAGCAAAAAGTACTTAGTAGCAAGTGTTACTAAAAGCGGCATCTTAAGATGCTAAAGCGATGACAAGTGTAAGTCCTATCGGAATCTTTAACGTTTAGGCAATGCGGATGATTCAAAAAGCGAATTCAAACAAAGAATAAAGCTATTCTACAAACTAGAGGTGAGCATTATGAAAAAGAGCATTTTTTTCGTATTAGTAATTGTTATAGCAGCTTTTGTTATGGTTTTAGGGTTAACGGCATGTACCGAGCCAAACACAGACCCCACAACTATAAAACAGCCAATAACGACAATTCCAGCACTTACAGACTACAGCACCAATGCGAGCTATTATGAAGGCACACCTGTTACATATGGTGGTAGCGTTAAAACGAACAATGAGACGCTATTAGCAACGAAAATAGCAAGCGAGAAGCAGAACACGGGTTATAATGGAACAACATTTACATGGAATGACGATGTTAGCACGGTCAAAAAAATATTCACGCATGCAACAGGCGATAAGATATTAGAAAGATTTGCAAAAGCAGGACTTCCAGAAGTTAAAATGACACAACTTGTCGCTTATATAGTGAGAACGAGTGACCCATATCCAACGGGCAAAGAGTATGAACTAATTATAGGACAAGGTGATCTTTTAACGGATTATGAAGAACTCGAAAAACTAAACGACATTTACGATGAAGACGAAGATGCTAAAATAGTTGTAGATGGAGTGTCTAAATTTGTAAACGAGGTCTTAAGGCTTAAGCAATATAAAATGATGGGTGAGATAGCTAAGATATTTGGTGGAGATGGCGACCAGGTTGCTAGAACTGCTAGTGAAATGGTAGCATATGCTCAAAGCGTGGTTGTTGGAACAATGATCGATGCATACAAGGAAGCGTCAGCACCATCCTATGTATATACTGGACAATTAGATCTTACAACTTTCATGAAAGAAATATTGTTCGATTATGATACGCTTGTGTATTTTCTTTCATACAATAAGACGACATCCTTAAATGATGATTTTCAACCGACAGATAAAAAGGCGATTATTAAACTATACGGATATTATTATTTGTATGAACTAGGCGATTATAGATTTTGGTCGGAAACCTATAAAAGAGAAGACTATGTTGAATATCTCGCACTTAGCATGAAAGAATACTTCGACACGGTTGAAGAAGCGCAAAAGTATACAAGGTATGACAGAGATCATTATGAAAAGGCATATCGCTATGATGCTGCATTCTATGAGACGTATTACAGAGCACATTTTACTTTCCAAGAGGATATGGAAACTTTCGAGCGCGCAGTAGATGTGTATAATATCCCTGTTGCGATACAATCACTTACACCTGGAGATGGGGGACAAACATACTCATCTCAAATGGTACAAGCAATAGGAAACAATAGACTAGTCGCAAATCTGCTAATGAGTGATATAAATTGGGAATATACGGGCGTTGCTACAAACGTAGCAAGTTATCAGCAGAGAAGCAAGGACTATTATAGTTTATCCGAGGCTCTTAGAAACCTCATAGAAGACGATAATCCTGGCGGGAGACTTAATTTTGCTGATGACATCAAATATGTTATGTTGCAAGTAGAAAGACTAAAAACTCAGTATTACACATTGACGCATCACAAGGTAACAACAGATAAGGATGTTTTGTCAAATGTGTTGTTGTATCAAATTTACACGTATAACGCGGACACTATTAGGGGCATCCAATCACTAAGAAAAGAAAATGTAATAGCAACAGCAGAAATAGCAAGAGAAGAAAAGAAGGGCGCTAATAAAGATACAGCGTTGATAGCAGAGCGAACTGATACGATAGGCAGAAATACTATTATAATAGAAAACATGTCAAGCAATTTTTCAGCAGCTAATACAAAAAGCCAAATCGAGAAAGCGCCGCGAACAAATTGGGAAGAACTAACAAAGGAAGTAAGAACTGTTATATCAGAAGATTATAAAGCATATCATGAGCAGACTATGACAAACGGCAGACCTCGATATGAAAACACGAATGAGACACAAGTAAAAACATATTTTGAGGACACTCTTATAAAGAGAGTGTGGGTAAAGGATAATAATTATGAAGGTGTCTTTAATGAAAACTCAGAAAAGAGTGAAACAAACGGTTGGGTTAAAGAGTATGATACGACTTGGAATATTTCTAGACTATTAAACGAACACGACACTGTCTTAAGGCACGCAAATGGAAGTGTGGAAATCACATATTACGCAGCAAAGAGTAACGTATATAACGAGTATAAAATGACAGCCACGGGTGTGGCGGAATATCGTAGGCGCACCGACTATAGTATAATAACAAGTGATAATTATGTTACATGGTCATTTGCAAGCCTAGAAAACGGAACGGGAACGTTTTGCGCCAATCTGGATAAAAAACCGACAAAAGATAAATATACAAGCATATACAAAACAGAGTCGCTAGAAAGTGGAGATGTTCCAGCAATTGCAGTGTGGAATGGTGAGTGGAAAGCAAATGCTCAGTCAAACAAGCTAACACCATATCTTATAACAAACATCACGGCTACGATAGACGGCAAAGTTTATTATTTTGAATTTGCGGGCTGGTTTATGGATATAGAGTTTAAATATATAGTGAGACCAGGCGATAGTTATGATTGCGACATGAGATTTTATCCAGCGTTTTTCGTAACGAAAGTTAATTAGTGTATTAGTAAACTCCTTTGAACAAAAGGGCTCCCCATGTGGGAGCTCTTTTGTTGTAAAAAGCAAGTGGCATTGTTGTATTTATTTAAGCAAAACCGAGACAGACAAGACAACATTTTATAATTTGTTAGAAAGTGAGACCAGACCATAGAATTGTGTAAAAAAAGAAGTGTAGGCTTAAAGGTTTAGTTAAACAAAATAGCGGCGCATAAGCATTTTAAAATCCTTGGGTTTTAAAGAGCGCGTTGCTTCACGCAAGCAATAAAGGTGTGATGCAAGCGCTCGAGTTTAGTGTTGGCAACAGGCATCTATTGCGATCGCTAAAGGTGGGTTAAAACTTACCGTTTAGACAACGCGTAGCAATGTCTCTTAAGAGATCTTTGCCGCAAGCACCCTTAGCGCGGCGCAAACTAAAGGAGTTTTTGTCGCGGGGCGAGGTCAAGTTCTGGGTTAAACACTAAGCATTAACCGCTGGAGGTTTTTGCTTGTCTATAAAAAGTGCGCATCGTTTAAAAAACACAGTAGAGCGTAGATAGAATATCGGGCTTTGTCCCAATTGTTTCCAAATTTGTATTAAAGGTCTTATTTGCAATTTCAGAAAATGTTAATGACCGCTGACCTTCCGTTATTGCGCGAACGCGGTCAATCAACATTTTAGTTTTCGCGCACCTCAATAATTTAGGGAGTGTCTATAACAGATAGACCTTGAAAGCAGTAAAAAATTTGTGGGGCAACGGTTGGAGATTTGCGAATTGCTATTTAATTGAAAGGTTTTCTATTGACTTGTATGCTAAAGCCGCTCCATATTTGGATTGTTATATAAGACTAATAAAGAACAATATTAGATGTCAGCTACTTTTAATTTGTGGATCCGATTTTACTAATAAAATTTAGTAACCCGAATGTTGAGCGCACCGCTTTGTTTTTTATATAATGCACAGAGTCGTGCTTTCGATGTGTAACTCCTTTGTATAGTAAAGCGCCTAAATCACCGCTTAAAGTCAAACAATTATTTTAAGTAAGTGTTAGTATATATTTGCATTAAGGTTAGCAGTGTTGAGAATTACTTTACCTTGAGACTAGTTTCATGTTTTTGAGCGTTTCTAAATAGACTTCACTTAGATAATATCGCTAACGGGGGTGGCGGGCAAGAATCCTGTTTGCTATTTGAGGAATCTGTAGGTTTTGTAAATTCGAATTCGGATGAGTCTATATCACAGCGTGAATAGTGGCAATATCATAAGCTTGTCGCTCTAAAACCGCGACTGATTAACACTTCACTATAAACCATAGTGCGTCTTGTAGCACTTTTAATAATACTAAACGGTGCGATGATAGATGTCCGCGACCCTTTGATGGTGCGAGAAGAAATAACTTTGGCTTTGCTGCAGGACTCGTGCTATTTCAGAGAAAAGCGTGTTTTGTTGACCAGCTAGAGAAAGCCTGACAAAAACCAGCTAAACAAATATCGAATGGTAGAAGGCGCATCAATCTAAGTTTTTCTCCAGCTGTTTTCAGGTCGCAGGAATTTGCTTTTTGTGTCGCTTGTTGCGTGTTTATCCCAAAGCAAACGAAGTCGATATCCTCTTCAAGCGCTAGATTAAAACTTAGTTTGCCACCTGTTCCAGAAAAGAATACCACTGCTTTAAATAAAGCTATTGTTTTTGATTTCCCTATCTAGTAGCACGCGCATATAAAAAGTGTGCAAACAAGACTAAGAGATAAGAAAAACCCTTAATATTCCTGATATGAGAAGCATGCGATTGTGTACAGAGAGTTTTGATTTGTCATCTAGTGAACAATCCTCAATGAATTTGTCGTCATGTAGTGGCGAATTTGAGTCTATAATAACATAACCTATTTCATGTCTTTCACAATACGTAATTTCATGAGGCACAGTTTCTAGTATTTGCTTGAGTTGTGCTAGGGCATCGGTGTTTGTTTTGTAAATAGCAGTGACGCGGTGAGCGGTCGTTCGCGGGACTGTGAGGTGTGGTACGTTGACGCTGTTAACGATATTGCCGTTCTCTATGAAATCTTTGATCTGCGTAGCTGCCATTATTGCACAGGCATCCTCGGCTTCTTCCGTGCTTGCGCCAAGGTGTGGGATAGCAATAATATTGTTTATGCCTAATAAGTCGTCTGTTGGGAAGTCTACAACATATTTTCGAACGTGTCCCGATGCAATGGCGGCTTTAAGTTCTGGTATCGAAGCTATCTCGCTACGGCTCATGTTGATTATAACAACACCCTTTTTAGTTTTTGACAGCAAATCCGCGTTGATCATTTTGCGTGTAACCGTTGTTATCGGCACATGGAACGTCAAGAAATCTGCAACTGTTAGCATATCGTTCAATTCAGCCATCTGAACGTCAGGTGATAAAATCGCTCTATTCTTTTCTGAGATGTAAGGATCATAACCGACAACTTTCATGCCCAGCGCGATTGCGCAATTTGCTACTTTTACACCAATTGCGCCCAGCCCTACTATGCCAAGCGTCTTGCCTGAAATTTCAGTCCCGACAAACCTCATTTTGCCTTTCTCAACAAGTTTAGGAACTTGCTCACCGTTTCCAGAAAGAGAGTTTGACCATTCTACGCTAGCAACGATGTCGCGGGCCGCTATAAGCATGCCACATACTACTAATTCCTTAACAGCGTTAGAGTTTGCAAGAGGTGTATTAAAAACAACGACACCCTCATCTGTCATCCTTTGGACGGGTATATTGTTGACACCAGCTCCTGCTCGAGCAACAGCCCACAGTGCGGCGGGGATGTCGTAATCCGTCATAACAAAACTACGGACGATGATGGCATCAGGGTTGACGTGTGAAAGCAAAATATTATAATTTTCGCCGAACACGTCGACAATTTTATCGCTAATTGCGTTTAATTTAACTATGTTGTACATGAGTATACAATTTCCTCACTGAGTATTTTTTGCTTTGCTTAGCGCTTGTAAGACGCGAACAAAAGGGTTTTAAGTGTGTGTGCATGCCCCTTTAGAGAGCGATATTAAAGAGAATAAGACGCAAATAATTTATTAGACTTTTAGCGGTTCTCTTTTTCAAAAGTTTTCATGAAAGATATAAGCGCCTCAACACCCTCAATCGGCATGGCATTATATATGCTTGCGCGCATGCCGCCGACTAGTCGATGCCCTTTTAGCGCCGTGAGTCCACTTGCTTCAGCTTGTTTTACAAAAGCGGAGTCTAGGTCAGCACTAGGAGTAACAAATGGAACGTTCATCAGAGAGCGATTATCGGGTGAGACATTATTTGAGTAGAATGTAGAGTTGTCGATGAAATCATAAAGGCGTTTTGCTTTGTATTTATTAATTTTGTACATCTCGGTGATGCCACCAATAGATTTTAATTTTCTAAATGTCAGCATTGCCATATAGATGCTAAAACAAGGCGGTGTATTATACAGACTGTTTGCTTCAGCTTGCACAGAATATTTAAGCATTGTTGGACATATGGGCAGAGGCGAGTTTATAAGATCTCGCTTTACTATAACCACGGTAAGCCCAGCTGGACCAATGTTCTTTTGTGCGCCCGCATAGAGCAATCCAAACTTGTTGACATCTATATCTTCCGACAAAATAATGCTTGATACGTCTGAGACGAGAATTGTGTTTGGATTTGGTAATTTGGTGTAGCGTGTGCCAAATATAGTGTTATTGGACGTTATATGCGCGTAATCTATATTCTCTCTAAACGGAATCGTGTCCACGTCTGGTATATAAGAGTAATTGCGATCCTTTGAATTAGCAACAACCATTATGTCACCATATTTCTTAGCCTCAGCTGCCGCCTTTGATGAAAAATGACCTGTTACTACATAATCGGCTCTGCCTGTCTTTAATAGATTTAGAGGCACAGCATCAAATTGTTGCGATGCGCCACCCTGTAAAAACAGCACATGATAATCATCACTTATGTGCATCAATTCTCTAAGAAGAGCAATGCCTTCATTGTGGATGTCCTCGTAATACTTTGAGCGGTGGCTCATTTCAACTACTGACATGCCACTACTGCTACAATCAAAAAACTCACGTACTACTTGAGATTTAACATCAGCAAAAAGCATTGATGGCCCAGCTGAAAAATTATATACTCGCATATAGATACTCCTGATCGGATCTAAACCATGTCACGTAATGCTAAAAATCTAGCACTTCATATACATATTGTTTGCTATATAGCATTATATTATTTTATGTAAAAATTGTCTATTAAATTAAGCACTATTAGCAAATGTAGCGCAAAAAAAACAAAAAGTAAACCTAACGCACGCAGGACAAACAAATAAAGGAAAGGGAAAGTAGCATGCATTAGTTGAGGCGGGACGTAGGATTCATAATGTAAAGACCACCTCAAAGCAGACATTTAGACTAGTTAAGCTAAATGCAAATAACGTGCTATTTTGCAAAAAACAGCAACAGGACGAATAAAAACGGGTTTGCCATCTTTTATAATATGGCTTTAATAGCAAAAACTGGCAATAAGTGAGAAAAAATCAAAAAACGCGGTTAAAATATTTGACAGTTCTTACGATTTTTAATATACTTTATACACAAAGAAAATCGACACGAGCGCAATAGAGGATTACACTCTATTTGAGCAAGTATAGAGCAGTCAAGTTGAGTTCTCAAATGGCATGCTAGCTTTACTTAATTTAAAGTAGTGGGGCTAAGTAGACTAAGAGGCCGAGAATTTCACAGACATAAAAGGAGGCAGAAAATGGCGGTACCCAAGAGAAAAGTTTCTAAGCAAAGCGGAAATTCTCGATTTGCAAACTGGAAGCTCTCTAGTCCGAATCTAGTTAAATGTTCTCAGTGCCATGAACTAATAAACAGTCATACGGTATGTCCATCATGTGGATATTACAACGGGAAAGCAGTGGTAGTGATGAAAACTAAAGAAGAGAAATAAGTTTTAGCGGTTTGCTGAATCGCAAAAACATTTCATATATTGCGGAAGGGCGGTTTAACAGGAGTTGGACCGTTTTTTTGCGCCCAAAAACCAGCTAGCGGACTAACTAATAAACTAGTCACCTTTAACTCTAAAAGCTTTTGTGATAGAAGTATAACTCCTAGTCGCAAAAAGCCATCAATAGAGATTCTGGAGCGCCAAAATTTAGCGACACAGTAGATTTTAGACATGCTTATATATTTTAAACGATCCACAATTTTAGACTAAATCACGTTCACCCACTGCTCAAAAGCAAAGCCGTGGTAGTAGTAACTTAACTAGTGTATTTTGCACGGCAAAGATAGCAAAAAAAAGGCCCACAGAAAAAAGTCTGAAATCTGTGGGCACTAAACAAAAAAGTGAAAAAATTCAACAATCATTATGTTCAAATTAAAATCTAATCGTTTTGATCTTCTTGAGACGCATTGGCCTCAGCTGCTAGATCCTCTCTGTCGAATGCTTCGATGTCCATTGCCTCAGAGGTGTTGTTATCCACTTCGTCATCTTTGAACTCTGCGATTTCGGCATCGTCATCGCGAGGTGTCAGTGAAAAACAGACGACACTACCGCCTTCTTTTAAGTTCATTAACTTAACACCAGCGCAGGCGCGTCCAGTTTTGCGTATAGTATCAGCATGGAAACGAATCATAGATCCTGCGTCGGATATTAGTATAAGATCATCTTCTTGAGGCGAGACGGACTTTAAATTGACAAGCCCGCCGGTTTTTTCGTTAAACACACCAGCTTTCATGCCAAGCCCGCCACGTCTATGTATCGGATAATCGGCAGGATTAGAACGCTTTCCGTAACCGTTTTCAGTCACACCGACAATGTCACAACCCTCTTTTACAACAGCCATGTCAACTAGTCGCTCACCATCACTGATGCGCATGCTACGAACCCCGACAGTAGCTCTTCCCATTTTCCTAATATCTGTTTCTTTGAACCTGACAAATTTGCCATTGGAGGCTGCTACAATTATTTCATCCTCACCTGACGTGGTCTCAGTTGATATCAGTTCATCGTCACCTGTAAGGCTTATTGCTATTTTACCTTTGACCATTATGCTCTTGAAATCTTCAATGCCGCACTTTTTAATAAATCCAGCACGGGTAGCCATAACAATAAAGCCCGATTCATAAGTTTTAACTGTCAGTAGCGACGTTATTTTCTCATCAGCTGCTAATTGCAACAGGTTGATTATAGCCCGCCCCTTTGCAGCTTTTGTGGCTTTTGGTATTTCATACGTTTTGAGTTTATAAACGCGACCGCGATTGCTAAAGAAAAGCAAATCGTCATGTGAATGACACACGAACATTTGAGATATAAAATCTTCTTCTTTAGTCCTATGCGCAAACACACCAGTGCCGCCACGTCCTTGAGTTTTATATTCCGAGACAGGAATGCGCTTAATATAACCTTGATAGGTAAGAGATACAACGACATCCTCTTTGTCAATTAGATCAGATATGCGAATTTGTGACGCGTCTAAACTCAGTTCGGATTTTCTAACACAAGGGAAAGCCTCTTTTACTGCTGCTAATTCCGTCTTGATGATTTCCGAGACACGCCCCGGCGATGCTAGAATATCACGATAATCGGCTATAGCAATTGTTAAATCTGCTAACTCTTGGCGCGTCTTCTCTACTTCTAAACTGGTCAAACGCGATAAACGCATATCTAGTATTGCGTTGGTCTGTTTCTCGCTTAGTAAAAAGACTTCCATCAATCTGTAAAATGCAGTCGATCGATCCTTAGATGCTTTTATTATTTCAACAACGTCATCGATATTATTGAGAGCAATGACTAATCCTAACAAGATGTGTTCGCGCTCTAATGCCTTGTTCAACAAGAAAAGCGTTCTGCGCTTAGTAACGTCCTTTTGATGCTCTACATAAGCCGACAACATTTCTTTGAGGTTCATAATCTTAGGCGCGCCTTCATGCAGTGCTAAGAACGTTATACCTGTAGATATTTGTAAGTCGCTTTGCTTATATAGCGTGTTTAATACTACTTGCGCGTTTGCATCTTTTTTGATGTCGATGACTACGCGCATTCCGAAACGGTCTGATTCATCATTGAGATGTGAAATACCACTTATCTTCTTTGAACGGACTTGCTCGGCGATAGTTTCTAGCAAATGCGATTTATTTACTTGATACGGCAGTTCAGTAACAACAATGCGATTGTGTCCGTCTTGATCTTCAATCTCGCATTTAGAGCGTATTACAATCGATCCTTTGCCTGTTTTGTATGCGTTCCAAACAGTGTCGGTACTCATTATAATACCACCTGTTGGATAATCAGGACACGGGATAAAGCCTATCAATTCATCAATGCTAAGATCAGGGTTTTCTATAAGGGCGATTGTAGCGTTAATGACTTCGCTTAGGTTGTGTGGTGGGATGCTAGTAGCCATACCTACAGCAATTCCTTCACTGCCGTTTACAAGCAGGTTAGGAAACCTGGCTGGTAAAACTACAGGTTGCGTCAGTGTATCGTCAAAGTTTGGATAAACGTCCACTGTTTCTTTATCAAGGTCACGAAGTAATTCATCTGCAATCTTAGAAAGACGCGATTCGGTGTACCTTGATGCCGCTGGTGGATCCCCATCTACCGATCCGAAGTTTCCATGCCCATCAATTAATGGCATGCGCATTGTAAAGTCTTGTGCCATACGCACGAGTGCGTCGTATATCGACTGATCGCCGTGTGGATGGAATTTACCTAAGACTTCGCCGACTGTGCGCGCGCATTTTTTATAACCTTTGTCATGAGTGTTTCCTATTTCGCTCATGGCATAGAGAATGCGCCGATGCACTGGTTTTAGCCCATCACGGACATCAGGGATGGCACGGCTGACGTTAACAGCCATGGCATATCCAATAAATGACTTTGTCATTTCATCCTTGACCGTAATAGGCACTATTTTCGTTTTGGAAAGAGCTTCTTGAATGCGCTCCATATCCAATCCTTTTTTGTCTTTTCCCATATTAAATAATTGCTCCTGGGTGTTCCGCTTTAGTCACTTGTTGCGGAAACAAATTAGATTGTGACTAGATGTCGAGATCTTTTACGAGAGTTGCATGTTCTTGAATAAATTCTCGCCGCAATTCAGGTTGTTCGCCCATAAGTATTGAGAATAATCCGTCTGCCTCCTCGGCATCATCTAGCGTTACACGTAAGAGTGTGCGCGTCTCAGGGTCCATTGTTGTTTCATATAGCTGAGCTGCGTTCATTTCTCCTAAGCCTTTGTAGCGTTGTAATTCGTATTTACCAGTTACTGTGGCTTGGAAGTTTTTGAGTTCCTCATCGGAATAAAAGTAAGTGACTTTATCTTTTTCTTTACCAGTTGAAACTTTATATAGTGGTGGGAGTGCTATATACACGTGACCCTCCTCTACAAGCGGCCTCATAAATCTAAAGAAGAAAGTTAGCAAAAGAATGCGGATATGACTGCCGTCAACGTCAGCATCTGTCATGCAAATTATGCGATCATATCGCAATTTAGTGATGTCAAAATCCTCTTTATACCCGCAACCAAAGGCTTTAAGCATAGACAAGATCTCTTTATTTTCTAAGATGCGATGATCTCTTGCTTTTTCAACGTTCAAAATCTTACCACGAAGTGGCAGAATTGCTTGAATTTGTCGGTCTCGGCCGTTTTTAGCCGTACCTCCTGCCGAATCACCCTCTACAATGTATATCTCGCAATTAGCAGGGTTAGTATTAGAACAGTCGCAGAGTTTGCCAGGTAGCGAAGCGCCGTCTAAGACCCCTTTTCTAAACGATTCGCGGGCTTTCCTTGCCGCCTCGCGGGCACGCTGTGCATTGATCGATTTAGAAGTTAAATCCTTTGCGATCTTGGGGTTTTCCTCAAGATACTCGCTCAGTTTATCGAACACGATTTTGTTGGTGATCGTCCTAATTTCACTATTGCCAAGTTTTGTTTTAGTTTGACCTTCAAATTGAGGTTCAGGAAGTTTTACGGAGAGAACAGCAGTAATACCTTCTCTTACATCTTCACCAGTCAGCTTTTCAGCCTCTTTTAGAATCTTGCTCTTTTGCCCGTAATCGTTCATGGCTTTTGTCAGCGCGAACTTCAACCCTTCTAGGTGTGCTCCACCTTCTTGAGTATTGATGTTGTTTGCAAACGTGTAGATTGTCTCCATATAGCCCGAGTTGTATTGAATTGCACACTCGATAATGTTATCGCCACGCTTTTCTTCAAAGTATAAAACTTCAGGGAATATAGTCTCTTTGCCTTTGTTCAATGTCTCGACAAAATGCTTAATACCGCCTTCGTAGTAATGCGTCTCGTGTCGCTCTTGACCTTCTCTTAGATCGGATAGATTGATTTTGAGACCTTTATTTAAGTAAGCTAATTCTTTAAGCCGCACCTTTACAAGATCGTATTGCAAAACAGTGGATTCAAAGATTTCAGAATCTGGGAAAAACCGTATACTGGTTCCTGTCTCGTTACTGGTCCCTACTATCTCAAGATCACCATCGGGCACACCACGGTGGTAGGATTGTCTATACAAATTACCATTTTGTCTTACTTCTACTTCTAGGAATTCGGATAATGCATTAACAACTGAAAGCCCGACACCGTGCAATCCACCACTAATTTTATACCCACCACCGCCGAACTTTCCACCAGCATGTAGTTTTGTTAGCACAACTTCAACAGCCGATTTTTGCTCTTTGGGGATGATACCAGTAGGGATGCCGCGACCATTGTCGCTTACTCTACATGATCCGTCACCTAATAATACCACGTCTATATTTGTACAATAACCAGCTAGTGCTTCGTCTATAGAGTTATCAACTATCTCGGTTACTAAATGATGAAGACCCTTAATATCAGTCGTTCCGATATACATGCCTGGGCGTTTCCTTACTGGATCTAGCCCCTCTAAAACTTGTATAGCAGCCTCGTCATAACTAGCGGGTATTGTCTCATCAGTTACATTTTGAAGGTTTTCAAAATCTTCCAAACTTACTCTCCTTTATGTGTTTGGCGATGCAAAAATCGCTAAACACAACCTACAATATTATACCATAAAAGCCTCAAAATTGCTAACAAAAAACACTACACTAGAAAAAAAATAATGCATAAAAAATTATATAATTAACTATTTTTTTCTATATAATTAGCGCCCCAAAAGGCGATTATTTTGCTCGGGCTAAGTGGGCATTAACAGCTTTAAATAGTGCCACTATAATTGCTTTTCATCATTGCGAATGAAAAGCTTTTCGACAGCGGGCGTTGCTACAATTGTAAAGCTTGCGCGCTCTCTTGTTGCCGAAATTAGAAAGCAAGAACCTTGCGGATTTCCAGTGATTTCGTCTTGTTCGGCTTCATTAATCCCTCCTGATTTTTCGTATAGAGACACGAGTCTATGAATGTCTTGAGGCGGGAGGTTGAATATAAACGAATACTGACAATTGGCGAATATCGCTTGCGTTTTAGATGCTACTTCTTGTGTCGCCGTCCCGTCTCCTAAGTTTTGCGTGATAAAGAAAAGCGAGCCAGCATATTTTCTGATGCGTTTTGCCATTTGAAAAAGGAAGTCTAGCGCGATAGGAAATTTAGGATCAGTAAATGCGTGTGCTTCATCGGCTACTATAGCGGTGCGAACTAGTTTTGCGCGATCTTTATTTTTGTCGCGAGTGTTTATAATCTCTTGTTCAAGGAATCGCATAACAAGAAGCATTTGCGCGTTTGCGACAATTTGGTTTTTGTTTGCTAAAAGCGATTGAAAATTAAAAGCGGTAAAGGCTTTATCTACACTAAGAGATGAAGGACCATTCCATAGCGATGAGTAGCGACCACCCGCTGCAAATTTTGAGATATATGTCTCAGCGCGGTGCAAATTTTGTTTGTTGAGCGGGTTGCATATTTCTCTAGAATTTTTTTGTTTGTCGCGCACGACTTTAAGCAGGTCATCAAATGTTGGGAACTGCTCGGGGGTGAGATCAACGCAATTAGTGTTTTCAGTAATGCCTTTTTTGTAATAAGTCTCGACTACGAGATTGTTTACGTATTCAAGAGTGTCGGAGGATATACCGTCAAGAGTGATTTTGAAAAAACTCTCCATTGCTATAAGATGATTGTTAAATACACTCTCGGAAGATGCCGTCTTCCCATCGTCAGTTAGCAGACCATAAATATGGAACGGGTTAATGCGACCTTGGGTAGCAGCGCCAACATCAATTTTACTGCCGTTTACGCTGTTACACAGCGTAGCAAATTCGTTTTCAACGTCTAATATGTATACGCGCCAATCATCGGCATAGAGATTAGAAATTAATGTTTTAGCGGCATATGATTTGCCGCTTCCAGGTTTGCCTAAAATTAGACAATTAGAATTAGTATGATCACCATCGCGCTTTGAAATATCAAGCGCTACAGGATAACGATTACAACCTAGCACAATACCATCGGGCATGTCTATTATTGATGTTGAAACAAAAGGAAAAACGGCAGCAAGAGATGATGAATTTATTCCACGCTCAAAGCGTTTAAGAATGCGCGCTTTTGAGATATTGGATGTTAAAAAGGCTTTCATTTGAAGTGAGCGAAGCGGTGATACTTTAAACCCGCACCCAGCTACTTTGTGCCGTATTGCTTTGCGCACCGTAGACATAGATTCCTTTTCGTTGTTAAACGCTGTTATAGTAAGCGTACAATCAAAAAGCGATTCGTTTTCGTTTTGTAGTGCTTGTAGAGTAGAGGTCATAGTTTCAATATGACTCTCGGTTGCGACTATTTCACTAGCCTTTGCGATATCCTCTTCTCTACTCCCTAACTCGTTTACGACTTTATCTATACGACGAATAGCCTTTTGACGGTCGACTGGGCGTATCTTTAAAACCACTTTTGTGTCATCTATATTAAATAGTTCGGAACCCCAAGCGTTGCCAACCGACAACGGATAATCAGAGACGGCAAGAGTAAACGCACCGACACCATCTACCGTATAGTCGCGCGTGTTGAATTTAATGCGGTCGGGCTTTATATAATTTATATAATCTTCGGGTTTTACATCGGCAATTTCTCTTTCGTCAAAAAATCTAGTGTGACAGTATTTTAGGAAATTGACAGTCTCTTTTGCATCTGGCTCGTATCCACCAATTTCACATTGTCTTAGAATAGTCACGGCAAGTGAGACACTTTCACGGAGGCTTTTTTCTGCGCAAGAGTAAAAGACAATGTAAAAGAAAGGTCGGTATTGTTTTTCCAAATTGTTCAATCGATCGATTTGAGCTATGCGCGATTTTAGAATTTCGCTTTTAGTTTGATCTTCTTCGCTTTTAATGCGATGAAAGAGTGCCTGCGAAAAAGCATCTAAATTAAGAGGTCTATCAATTTTAACGATATCGATGCATCCATCATCATCGACTAGTTTAAGCAGTCGCTCAAGAGAAGAGATTTTAGCGTTTTGCGCGTGTTCTGTCAAAAGAGAAAACTCTATTTGACCTACTGCTATAATCTTTGAGAAATATTCAGGATAGACGATTAACCCGTCATCTAATATTTTTGTGTACGGGACAAGTTTTTTGACGAATGGACCTGTGTACTCTTTTTTCGCAAATATGAATTGGAATACAGCACTAGCGTGCATATAAAAGCGTCCGTCTCCATCCACAGGTGCAAACAACAACCCACACGGTACTGCTAGCAAGATAACTATAAACATCTTGCCTGGTAGTGACGAGAACGCAATGATTCCTAATATAATTAGACAAAATCCTGCGACAACGAAATCTTGTAGAGTTAAGCCTTTTAGTATAGCAGCTTTGACCTTAGTGTTTTTTGGTATAATACGCATATTGTAGAATTCCTCACATGTTTTTGTATAGTGCAAGCGTTTAAGTGCTTGGGGTGCTTGTTTTGGGGTTGCTACCACTCGCGGGTGCAACAGTTGGGATTAGAATGCTTTTGTTCCCTTGCGGGCGCGCGGTATATTTAGCTGACGGCGCACTAGCGCCGGGTGCCGCAATTTTTCCAGCAAGAGTATTTTTAAGAGTTTGATTTTTCTGGCTGGACATTTGTCTAGTCGTCCCGTATCTTATTTGCGACACGGCAGCCCCTGGTGCGCCCTTAACCGCACCGTTTGCGACAGCGCGCGCTGCGCTAGCAGACTTTCCGCCAGGCATCGATCTTAACACCAGTGAGCGCATGGTGATTTTAGTAGAGTGTTGAGAAGACTGTGATTTTCCGCTACCCGCTACACTCGGATCATCGCTTGAAACTTTTTGCGCACCACTAACACCTAATATTGACGAGAAGAGTGCCGAGCCACCCGATGCTGTTAAAACACCTCCAATGATTACAAGAAACGAAAAGATGGTGTTGCTAAACGATTTCTCGCCCCCCGCCGTCATCTGTTGCATCGCAACAGTGAAAAGAAAGAACATATTAAAAGCGATAACAGTGCCGTATATAGATAGCGTCTTTGCTACGATTTTACCGCGCCATGCTCTAAATCTTTCTCCGTCATCTAATGGAAGAGATGATATAGTAAAAGGCATAATTAAATAAAGGAGCACAACATCAAAGACGCGTCGAGCTAGTTTGAGCATCATCATGCCGATTATAATTACTAGCAATAAAGACACTGCAAACAGGATAAAAATATTTGTTTTATATATATCGACTATGCCACCACCCGAGTAAGTGTCGCCAGATGGCACTTGCAGTCGTTCACCGTTTTCACCCGTTACTTCTTCATAACTGCCTGGTGTCTTTTCAAAGCCAATAAGATTTGTGTTGTATTTACCGAATACGTCATCAGGTGAAAGCGAAGGCCAAAAATCTTCAGGCCCGCATCCTTCTCTCCATCCTGATTCATCGACTGACAATTCCATCAAGCGTTGAGAAAATGTCAATGTGTTGTTTGAACTAGTGACAGCATCGACAGATTTTAGGATTTGGCCAGATACCATTATCCCAGCAAAAATTACCGCTTGCACTATAAAGAAAGATAGCACGGCAGAGAAAAACGTTGCAATCACTTTTGATTGTCGCTTTTTATGATTAGACATCGTTTTTATCACGGCAGCAAGTGTTAGAAATCCGAGTACAGCTATAGAGATAGCAACGATAGCAAGCCACACATTCTTGACGGTAGAGCTCTTCATAAGATATGACAGCATATCGACAGATTCACCATTGCCAGTATCGATTGTTTCAAGACCCGTTAAAATTCTAAAAAGGCCGTTCATGCCATCAAGCAATCGCATCAGGGAAAAAGATATTTGTGCCATTAGCTTTTTAAACCAAAGTTCCATAGTAATGAATCTCCTTTGTGCTCGTTGCAACTAGTTT
>JAITLB010000078.1 GCA_031278175.1 Christensenellaceae bacterium | reverse complement strand
CAAACTTGAAATAAAATTAGTTCTTTTATTTGTCTAATTATCAAAGGTTTGAAAAATTGGAGTTTTTATGTTATGATAATTATGATTTATCTTTCTAAGAGCTCCTTTCGCGAATCTATCTGATACTAGAATGAGGTATTATATGAAAATACGTTTTGCAAAAGTGTTCTTTTGCGTCTCTATATTGTCTTTGTTGTCATTTGCATTCTTTGGATGCAAAGATCCTGTAGATGATGATACAATATATTACCGAATTGACAAACTCGAGTTTGTTGAAACAACAGATATAGTACAATATGATCTACTACTTTCACCAGATATACCATTTCGAGAGATATTAATTCCTGTAATTTTTAATTATACGGGCAACACTTCTTATGTTAATCCATCGCTAATCGCAGTTAAAGGCAATTATGATGCTAATAAACTTAGTACGACAATTGTCGGTGAATACTTTTCCTTAATGAAAGAAGATGAATCTCAAGATACTATATTTAATCTCGATCTTGACCGCTATTTAATTGCATATATATATATGCGTATAAATCTAATCGGAGACGCGCGGTTTGATCAACAGACAATCACATCTTTCGATCTTATTGTCCATGATACTGCTGTGACTGTTCCAGTAAATATTAAAATTTCTGATAGAAGAGATTTCGGGGTTTATAGG
The DNA here is from genome assembly GCA_031278175.1 of Christensenellaceae bacterium. Classification (GTDB taxonomy): domain Bacteria; phylum Bacillota; class Clostridia; order Christensenellales; family DTU072; genus JAITLB01. The sequence goes on along the minus strand of JAITLB010000078.1, from coordinate 15,236 downwards.
AATCTTATAAATGGTATAAGCAAAGACATGAATGAGACTGAATACAATGTCAGCAAATTAACATATGATGAAACTATAGTCTCTGTCAATAATCCTGTAAAAATCAAATCCATCTTTTACCCAGATCGATTAATAATTGATAATTTTAGAATGCACAGGATGCTTGATCCATTTGAAGAATATTTCGAAATTTTTGTTGATAACAGTCTGAACATAAATGCCGATTTTAACACAAGTTATTGGATGAGAGCTAGATGGGAATCCCCTCAAGGTCTTGGCAATGGATTCTTTGGAAGAGAAGTAATAATTAAATATGTCCTCAAAGCTGATAACAAAGAATACATAGATACGTGGTTTACAATAATGACATATCGCTACTTCTTAAAGAATGTTATAATTCAGGCTGAGGAAGATATTCTTAGCACTAACTCATTTTTTACAATAAAACATCAAGGAGAATTATTTTGAAAAAACCAAAAACATTTAATTTGCCAATCTTTTTCTACATATTTATTCCAGTTGCTATTGTAGCAATACTTGGCTTGACAATTTTTGTAATAGTCTTATCATTACCTAAATATGAATCATATGACTACACACAATACAAATTCCCATCTGAAATTCAGCAAATTGAATACGATTTGAGAGAATTCAGAGAGTTCCCATTGCTCAAAAAAACAATGTACCAATACGAGTCGTACAATGCAGATATTGTCTACGACTCCGATACGAAATACGAAATTGTTACGGTGTCCGAAATAGCAAGCATAGAAATAGGCGATTCTATAGTCAAAGGAACACTACTAGGAAGAGACGCATCGGGCGTGAAAATGATCTCTTCTGTTAATGGTGTTATTGTACATATAGAAACTGACCCTGAAACTGGATATACTATTACTTGCTTAAATTCACAAAGCTATCATATTGAAACATCTATCCCTCAGAGTGATTTTTATAAATACAATATAGATTATAGTTCTACTTATCATTATGTATTAGCAAGTGGCGATGCAAAAGAACTTTCAATCACTTATATAAATTATTCCGTTGTTAATTCCCGCATTTATATTAAACTAGAGCCTAGGAGCATCGACTATTCTATTATGCCTGGCACTACTATAGATTTGCGATATAACACCGTAAAGAGTACTTGCACTGCCTTTATCAGCCATGATGCATTCTGGTACAACGGCAAAGATAATTATAGTGGTGAGTATTCTCACATATATCATTTACTAAAAACTGATACTGGTTATCAAGAAAATGCTCTATTACTCGGACCGAGAATCGGCGATTACGTTGGTGTATATTTAACTGACGCAAAACTTACTAAGCTATTGGTTAGGACGAACAACTTATGATTGTAGCAAATGAAATTAATAAATCTTTTAATAGCAATAAAGTGTTATGTGATATTTCATTAACCATTAACCGTGGCACGTTTTTTGCTATTAAAGGACCATCGGGATGTGGTAAAAGCACATTGCTAAATATTTTGGGACTACTAGATACACCTGACTCAGGCAAGTTGTATTTTGACGATGAATTAATAAACTTCAAAAATAGAACACGAACTGCTTATTTACGGAGCAGAGAAATAGGTTTTATTTTTCAAGCATACAATCTAATGCCAAAGCTTACAGTATTTGATAATATCCTCTTACCTTTCCTATACCTAAAGAAAAGCCTTTTTAATCAAAACTTATATGATACACTGATTGAAAGGCTTAGTCTAACTAGACTATTAACTAAACCCGCCGATGTTTTAAGCGGAGGCGAAAAGCAACGTGTAGCAGCCGCTAGAGCACTTATTACAAATCCCAATATCGTAATATGTGATGAACCCACAGGAAATTTAGATTTAGCTAATGCTAGATTCTTAATGTCGCTATTGAAAGAGATCTCAATTGAGGCAAGCAAAACAGTCATTATGGTCACCCACAGTAATGATTTTGACTCGTTCTTTGATGATACATTTGTATTTGAAGGTTAATTATGTTGAATATTCTTCTCAACTCATTAAAAACATTTAGTTCTCATAAAATGAGAACCATGCTTACTGTATTAGGTATTATTCTAGCAATTGCAGTGTATTTGATATCTGGAATATATTCAGAAGCAATAATAAAAACACAGAGCGACAAATACATTGAATTTGATCCGCACTCACTATATATTTCTGACAATTTATATAGCACTTCAGTTGATCGTTTAAAACAGAGCTTTCCCGATGCACATGTTTCAGCATTTCAAGAATCACCCTTGTACAGGATCCATACACCAGATGAGAAAAACAACTTCGATGTTTATGGTGTTCTTGTGGGTGTATCATTAGACTTTGAACGATTCCCGATTCCTAGCTTAGATGCACTAGACTGTATAAAAAATTCCACCCTCCTATACGGACGGTCATTTAATAACCAAGACTTTTCATTAAATAAGAAAGTCGCAGTCATCAATTTGTCAATGGCAAAACTGTTATTTGGTGACACTAATCCTCTCGGTCAATATGTTAATTTCGATGAGCCATCTCAATACATGATAATAGGCATATTAAGCGATTCAAGTGACACTCTTAGAATGCTCGAGCGTTTCAATAATGACATAGCAGGCATTGAAGATATGACCGTGCCATTCATGCCTTTTTATGTACCACTGACAAGTATAGGATACAAATACCCTGCGGGTAAAACAATTGTCACATTCAAACCAGATGTTGATATGTTTGATGCGTATAATGCGGTGCTATCTTTAAACTACTCGTATAAGAATTATACATATACCGCAGATAGTGTATTAACTTCATTAGAAGACTCCGTTGCAGAAAGCAATCAAATCATAAATTTGCTCGTTCTAGTAATGCTTCTAATGTCAGGCATGAGTCTATCTATTATTCTGATTTTCTCCTTTAAAGAACGATTGCCTGAAATTGGCATTAAAAAAGCAATAGGCGCAAATGATGCCTTTATATTGTTTCAGTTTTTCATAGAGAATGCGGTTCTCGGCATAGTAGGTGCACTCTTTGGAATAGTGCTAAGCTTTTTTATTATCATTATTGCTACACCATTAATTTTGCATGTTCCAGTATCTAGCATATTAGGTGTATTAACATGGAACAACGTAACAATTCCTATTCTTTTGTCATTAAGTGTTAGCATGGCATTTGGATATTTCCCATCATTGTGGGCTGTAAAACAAAATATTATGAGTGTATTGCGATATGAGTAAAAAATCTAAAATTATTGTATATTCCATTATTATTTCGTTGCTAGAGTTGCTGATTTTAGCAGTCGCTCTTGTTTCGCTTAAATTTGTTGTAAAACCTGTAGAACCGCTTGCAATTATTGATAATAATGTCACATATAGCATGACTACAGGCACATACACTAACCTGCATCCAGATGAAATCTACGACAGTTATACTTGTTCTGGTAATATAGATGTAGGAGATAGTATAGAAATATTGGTGCCCAGTGAAATGCGGATTTTAGTAAATGCTGGCAAAATTGTAAATGCTGGCACATTTCTAGCACGAAACAATAATACTGGAGAAATAATAACAGCTGGTGAAACTTGCAAGATTGAGTCAATAACAGAAGTGGAGAATGGCACACTAATTGGCATGTTCGCACTAGCAAATCAGAAAATCCACTTCGTCTTGCCTGTGTCTGAAATAGCAGGAATAAATTCTAACAATTTCACTGTTTCGACTTCTTTAGCAGGCATTCCTATTAAGTTTGAAAAGTATGAATACATTTATTCAACAGCTGACGATGGATACTTGTTTACACTATCTAATATCGATACAGCACTACTACGAAACGGTAACGTAAACGTCAAATTTGAATATGATATAGTTATCAGTAGCAATTACAGATTATGGAAGCGTTGTGCATTAAGTGTTGAAGGTAATTACTTAACTGGTAGAATAACAAGATATAATGTCGAACTGGGCATCTATGACCATGTTAATGTAAAACTTGAAATTGTACGCGAAGACGAGAACTATTATTATGTAGCAACTGACGATTATTTATTAATTAATGGATCTTATATGGTGTTCTAGTTATGTACGCATATTTTAACTACATACATATACTTTACATTCTTTCATTTTTTGTTCTGCTCGTTGTGTTTTACTTGCTTTTAAAGAGCAAGTCACAACGGACACAAAAAACCGTTCTTTTATTATTAGTCTTAATCAGTGCTATTTTTGAATTCTCCGATACATTTGGCTATTTAAAGTTTGGATACAGAACACTCTTTTATAATCTTCCACTGTTCGCTTGTGATCTGAATATTTTTATTTTACCACTTGTTATATTAAGAACTGGTAAAAAAGAAATTCTAAACAAATTCATTCTTTATTAGGTAACTACTGGACCTTTTTCACATTGCTCATTCCTGAACTGTCTGAGAATGTTTATCTCTGGCATTCAAATAAAATAATCGGAACTTTTTGCCTCACTCAATTTATATAGCTGTTGCAATATTGTACTTGAAGCTTGCGCACATTAAATGCAGTTCAAACAAACCGTATAAAGTGCTACTCTGCATGCTCAGCATACTAGCTATAGTCCATATAATTAATTTGATCCTTATTTTTACCAATGTGTTCCCTGCTTCAAACTATATGTTCACAAGCAAAGCGCCACCAATGGATTGGGTCGCTAGATTGGCTGACGCATTTGGAAATACTAATAAATTTATTCGATGCTGTTTTCTTATGATAATGGGTTATATGATCTTAACCGCGTGCGCATATTCGATTCACAAATTTATAGAAGTAAAATGTTTGTCGTAACCTAAAATTGACTCACTGAAATGAATAATACCTGGCATTCTACCCAAATTCTGCAATGTATGCGCAGTTGATAATGTTCACAGTCTCAAAAAATTTACGTTTTCATCGGCATGGGCACAATTGCGGGAATTTAGGATATCATTCTATGCCGCTCTATAAGCGTTTATTTGCGCTTTGGTGTTTAATTCTAAACTATTTGGTTATCGTCACTTTCTTGCGGTTGCGTGGCGCGTCAGGGTCAATATCTAGGCTTTCTGCCATATATGCCGCGTACAATTCCACCGCCATAGTGTATATAAACGGCAACTCCATACCGCGACCAGTAGGCATATCAAACGAGTATTTTGCGATAGCTCTCAATTCGGGGATATCAGTGAATGCGATTATTTCAGCTCCTAAAATCGACAGTCTGGTAGCCATACTTATGAATTCACTTGAGAACTCCGAATCTGGAGCCAACATTATTATTGTTGTGCCTTCTTTGACAATTGAAATTGGTCCGTGCATGAATTCACAGGTTGAAAATGGTCTTGAGAATTTATTACTGGTCTCCATCAGTTTTAATGACAGTTCGCTTGTAACGCTTTGCAACAACCCACGAGAGAGAATAATGAAATTATCTATATGCTTGGTCTTTTCTGCAAAATCACGCAGATCCGCTTTGCGAACTATAAACTCATCTAACAATGGTGGAATTTCAGCCAAATTGGTTTTAGCACTTTTCGCGCTTAGTTTGTTAGCGAGCATGTACATTGCTGTAAGTTCTGCGGCAAATGTCTTTGTTGCGGCTACGCTGGCTTCTTCACCTACCATTAAGTCAATATGATAATCACAAATTTTTGCTAGTGGTGAATTGGTATCATTTGTGACTGCAACAACTAAAGCTCCCGTTTTCTTAGCGCTTTCTGCTACCATGAGTGTATCAGTAGATTGTCCGCTTTGAGATATCGCTAAAAGCATGTTTGAAGCTAAATTGACATCCGATCCATAGACAGTTGTAATTGATGGTGAAAATTTTGATACCATTATACCACCAACCGTCTCAATCAAATACTTAAAATATGTTGCGGCGTTGTCACTAGTGCCTCGTGCGACTGTAGTAATATTGGTTATATTTCTCTTCTTAAACGCTTCGGCTATACTGGTCGTTACGTTCTTATTATAATTCATAACTTTGCGCATCGCTTCAGGCGCAGAAAGAAATTCATTAAGCATTATAGACATGTTACTATTGTCCTCAAACTTATCAATTTTATCTTATAGATAATTCTCTCGGTCAACTTCGTCTCTTGTTAAAGATTTCAAAAGATCTAGTTCGTTGCTACATCCGAGCTTATACTGCAACGCACAAAAACATGTTAAGTGGATTTCGTCTAGTTGTTTAGTGTATAAACATCCGTGCGACTACCCGTTCATCTTTAAATGCATATCTCTATACCATCTACTCAATCATACCTCTAAGGGTTCAATTGTTCGGGTGCTGGTTAGTGTCGTAATTTCCCATATTTACAGCATTTGCATGAGCTTGAACTCGATAAATTTCATGCTCAATTATACATTAATGGATTTGCTGTATATATTATATTTCAGATCCTGTCTTTTGTAAAATGAATGACGCTAGTAATATATAAGTTTATACACTTTTCAAAAATATTTTACTAAATTAGGCATTCGATTACTCTCTTCTGCTCAGCTTTAATAGGGCATCAATTTAATCTTGGGCTAAATTAAACATATGTTTTATGCATTCGCAAGTGATAAATATATAGCAACTTGAATCTGATACAGCGTTTTTTGAAATGCTTTTACTACTTAGTGTTTTCTGTTTCCATTATTGCACATTTTGATTCCCATTTTACGATGTTGCGTTTTTGCTGTCGCTTTAATTGCAACCGCTGCTAATCTGATTTGATATCCTTAACCCACTTTTTGAAAATCATATTTTTCTACTTTTTATTTTCGCAAGTTTGCTTGTCAGCATAGAAATTTTTATTGCCGCAGGGCATCTAAACTTTTAACTTGCATTTTTTGAAAATCATTTTGTCCCATTTGCCATAATAATCTTTTATCGACAATTACCGCGCGTTTGTCCGTTTGAGCTTTTATGTCTGAGATCGCTCTTCTCACATCCGCATTTACAAACTTTGTTTATGACGATCTCACTTACAACTCTTACTTACACGCAAAACAAGGCGACAATGATTCTACATGTTTTTAGTAAGTAGTTCCATTGCGCCTTGTTTGTTAATATTTGTTAAAACTGTGGACTCGTGTTTTCTGTTTTAAGTTTTATCAGTTTCTGTTTTGCTCTCTTTTGCGTTTGCCTTGATACCTCTTTTCTTATCCAAGAAATAAAAAGCTGTTGCTAACCCCAAGAAGAATATTACTAGTATTACTAGATACAAAGCGACCCAGCCCTTCGTATTATAATAATCCATAAAGAAATATGGGAAATAGATATTTTGTCCATCTCTTACCATATAAACTACGCCTGAAAAGCCAAGTATCGTTGCTTGCACAAGGTACGCTAGTGGCACACATGCAAAAAAGTGTATATCAGCCTTTTTGTATTTTCCTGGTTTTGCAAAAACAAAGAAATCCACTATCATTAGCAGTGGTGTAATTAGGTGTAATTGAAGATTGCTAAAAGTCCAGAGATAATTGGCACCTCCCATAACCGAACCACCGATCGTCGGCGCAAGCATAAGCCAAAACACCAACATTGTAACAGATATTGCAAGCATCACAATAGCGGATAATCTCTCGAAGTAACTAGCAGATCCGTTTATGCCGTTCTTTGCAACATCCTGAACTGTTTTGACTAAGAGCATTATAAACATTACTAAAACTAATATATTGCTCTGATTAGTATAAAACAACAACATGTTAGGGCTAAATGTGCCACCGAATGCACCGGTAATATCCAGTAGTCCTGCTAAACAAAGCACTACTGACGCAGCTCGAAAAATTAAGGCAATTAATCTGTTATTCCTTATATCTATTTTCATATATAAGACTCCTCATAATAAACTGACCGCATTTGTCATTCTCTGTTAAAAAGGACCCAAGCAACCATCAATATATATTTTATCACTATAAAGTCACTTTTGCAAAACGTTATATCAATATTCTGCTTTTTTGTTAAGTTTTTTAGCACAATTCTAAGGATGGCTTTGCAGATTTGGATTTGCGGCGCTCGTGAGCGCACGAGACGCAATCAGCACAAATATTGTTTTTACCTTCTTTAAACTATAAACCTTTAAAAACTACCGCTCAGCGCTTAAATTGAATCTGGGAATTTTTCTACTGCCATGCTTTGATATCCAAATTATAATGCTTGAGGTCTCTACCCTCTATTCAATTGTGCGCCACACGAATCCCTCTTCTTGAGTATTACTAAGCGCACCGTCACTACACCACAACTAAAACAACTTCATCTATTATATACCAAGTTACGCACACCTAAATGTGCACAACTAGGTGTTGAATGTGGATAACTCAATATCAAATGTGGATAACTTTCTCATTTTGTGGATAACTATGTTGATTAATAACATTTGTTGGATTCCCAAAACAGTCAAAATATAGTCTGGATTGAACTACAGTTATAGTAAATCTTAAGTTACACTAACCCTTATACATACGGGCATTATTGTAACAGTACGATCCCGCGCTTTTATTAATACTTATAAATTATCACATGTCTATCCATTTTGGTGTCTTTATAGATGCTAGTGATTTTAACCTCCTTTAGAACTGCGGGCTAACTGCGTTCTAATAAACACCTGCTTAAAGAGAAGTTTAGATGTTCTATATTGCTATATTTGCTGCGCCGTGAGACAATTCATTGCATAGCGCAAAGTTAGTAGCATTTGAGTCCGTGTAGTTAATTGAGCTGTGTATTAACCCCAAAATTTAGCGCGATTTTAAAATACTACCTCTAGCAACATTCAATAATTGACGACTTATATATCTAGATATATCGTGACAAATTAAAGAGATCTCAATTAAAACATTTTAAACATACCAAACTCTAAATCAACCAAAATAACCATATGTTCACAGTTGGGATAAAAAGCGACAAACGCAAGTACCTCCCACCCGTGCCTTCAAATAGACGCTGGCGGTCACACCAGACTTTTGCCAGCTTTTATAGTCATAAAACTACAAAAAAAGTCAAAATCATCCAAAAACAGTAATTTTTGAGGTTTTCGCGTCACATTGATCCAAAAAGTGTTGACAGGCGGCAGTTATTGTTGTATTCTTTACGCGTCACCGTGAGGCGTTATTCTGGAAACGGCATTTTATGCCTCTTCTAAAGAGTTCATCCTCAACGCTAGAGGCACCGAATAGATACAATTTTTTCTGAGGTTTTGTCAAATCTATAAAAAAATTGAAGAATTTTCGAAAAACCTCTTGACTAAGATGAGCTAATGAATTATACTTTCCGCATCGCGGTGACGCGTTATAATCAAAAAGGCATATTCGACCGCTGTGGCTCGTGCACTTTGGAATACGCTTGCGAGTAAGAAAACTTGTCGCGCGCCTATCTATTATTGAAAGATGCTACAATCAAATATTGAGTTCCTGGCAAAAACTGGGGACGAGGAGCAGAACATGATTAACAACATTCAAAATATCTCGGACCTATGGCCCAACCTTGCGAGGCTGACTGAAAAGCAGCGCGAGATGATACTGAAAATTCTAAACAATTTAGAATTTAAAAACACCTTAATATGGACTCCGCCCTGGAGTGTCGGAAATATTCAAGACTGCTTTGGCCTTCCGTTTAATCCTGTATCAGGGATTACATATCGTGGCTTGAATTCACTTTGGCTTTCTTCGCAAGGTTATTCTGATCCACGTTGGTTTACTGAGAACCAAATTGAAAGAGCTGGTTTGGTTTTTAAGCAAGACATCGCTGAAAGCACGCAAGAGCTTGGCACACAGATTGAATTTTCAATGGAATACGATTCAAATACTAAAAAGCCCTTTAATGCAAAGCAAGATTTCATTGTACAAATGTCGAGATTAGAGAAAATCGATTATATGAACAATTATGTGTCGCACCCGCATGTGACACACACTGTATACAATGCATCGCTACTTTCTAATATAGTGCCATACCGTGTGCCCGATAGCGAACTCGCATTTAGGAATAGCCTTCTTGAAGAATTACTTAAAAACTCGGAGGCACCTATAAAGTTTGTTGGTTGTTCAACACCGTTATACGATATCGAAAAGGATGAAATTCGATTACCAGTGAGAAGTGCGTTTGCTTCACAGGTATCGTTCTATGGTGTAGCACTCCACGAAATGGGGCACAGCACGGCACACCGATCTAGGCTTAACAGACCAATAACTGGCGCAATTGGAAGTCAAGCATATGCACAAGAAGAATTGCGTGCTGAATTTGCGTCAGTTATTATCGGTGCAAGATATGGGCTTGCGCTTACTGATGAACACGTAGCGAACCATGCCGCATACATCGTTCACTGGAAAAGCTTAATTAGAAACAATCCGCTTTGCCTTTTTGCTGCCTTGAGAGATGCATGCAAAATAGCGCAATATGTTGAAGAGAGAGCAAAGACCATCATAAGCCTTGCAAAGTTGCGGGGCACAACACAACTCATCCCTAGTAAAAGCACTTTTACTAATCCGTCTTATGCAACACCGTCAAAACGACTTTGCATGAGCATCTGAACAAATTACAAAAAGGAGAGCATAAAATGAAAAACTCAAAACAAGAACGTAGCACAACCCGTACAACTGCTTATGACCCATCGCTAGATTGCAAGCCCAATGACACCACTTCTGATATAGGCATCTCTAGTAGCAGTCAGGCGAAGAAAACATCACAGAGCGCGAAAAAACGCGAAGTCGCAAATGAAATAGACAACGAGCTAAAGTCTCTTAGGATCACACTAGGTGAAAACGCTGTAGCTATTGCAATGTGCGAGAGAATATTAACTATTCTATATAACTTAGAGACGCTTAAAGTAGATGGCTTAGATGTTTCATCTGAAGTAATCGATGATGGCGAACTCGACCACTTGCCCGCGAGGCTAGCCGCAGAAAAATACGCCATGTTGAGTGCGGAGATCTATAACGCACATGCAAGGGAATAACTGCTGTTGGTCACTTCTTTAATGGAATCCACTACCACGGACAAGCGCATCTATTTAGAGACCAGTTACGCTCATAATCACACCTGGATGAAATACTTCCAAATACAAAAACACTACTTTGTGAGGACTTACTAAAATGTCAATATCCAAATCAAACAATCCTGAACGAAAGAAGCGACATTCACTTGTTCAAATTGCTATCGTTCCTCTTATAATTATCTTCACTGGTTATCTCGGATACCTGGCGCTACGCAGTAGTAGCGGGGCTGTCATGCCTGACCAAGTGAACGCTACAGTGTTCTTAGTTAGCGTCCCGCTTTTGCTTGCCACAGTACTCTCTCTTGCACTGCGTCTAAGCGGTTCTAAAGTTAAAAAAACAGCAATAGGTGTTAAATCGAATGTTGCAAGTTTTGCTAGTTCTCGAGAAATTGATTCATCTAGGTTGTTTGTTAGAGCTGACGCTAATGTGCTCACACAAATGAATGATGGAGTGCCTATCAATGTTTCATGCACAGGTAAAAAGTTTTCAGCTCTTATCTTGCAAAAGGCAGGCCATATATGTCTTTTAGGCAATAGATCATCTCAAAGGGCAATCAGCTTCTATGATTCAACTATTCAAATTCTGCCACGCTACAAGACAAAGCCACATTTATTCATCACTGATCCTTGTGGCGAGCTGTATAAAAAGCATTCTGAATTCTTGCGAACCTCAGGATATTCCGTTGTCGCAATAGACTATGACAACCCATTCGGCTCAACACGGATTAACCCACTCCAACCCGTACTCGACAAAATTGCATTGTTGCAAGAAATCACCAAACAACACTCAGGTAAATACAGTGTTGCGGGCAAAGTGTTTGAGACATACCCCGATGCAGCACTTGCTGAAGAAACATGCAGACAAGAGACTCTAGATTCTATTTCAAGTTTGCTTAAAGAAATAACAAGTGTGTTGTTTGATGCCACGCCTTTAACTAGTAACACAACTAGTGCAGCAAAAGATTTAATCATATATATTATCTACTCTTTATTTAATGATGTGTTGCGCGGGCATATATCAAAAGAAAAATTTTGCTTGCATAACATCTACAGAATCCTATGTGACACCGACTCGCGCGAACTTCAAAATTATTTTGACCAACAAAACACAGCCACCGATAAATCAGTAGTGCTGCCTTTGTTGCCACCGAGTGAAGATGTGTCACTATCTACTCTTTTATCCGAGGCTAGATATTTAATCGGAAGAATGAGTGAAATCGGAATTAGATATATTACAGCTGACTCCGACTTCAACTTATCTATGCTAAAACATCTCCCTTGCGCGGTGTTTATCTCATATTCCGAAAACTCTGACTCTTCTAAACGATTAGTGTCATGTCTTTTGCGACAAATACAACTAACACTAGAAGAATGGTACTGCGGCGCTACTCTCGTAGACAAAAGGCGATCATATTTTCTGCTTACCGATTTTTGCGACCTGGTTGCAATTCCAGGTCTCCTAAACACACTTGAGGCAGATGGTGATAATGTGTCTTTTGTTTGCGGTATTGAAACGGTTGACAGACTAACTTCTAAATATGGAAAGCAAGTCGCATATTCAATTATGCACGCACTCAAAACACATTTATTTACAGACCTCATAGATTCAAAAACATTTGAATCTCTTACTGGAGATGCTAGTGACTCGAGCACAACGGACAGCGTTAATTTGCTTGAGCAGAAATTCGTTGACCCGCGCATTCTGACAGAATCAAAGCTTGATGCCTTGCTGGCGACATGCAATAACACATCTTTTGTGGCAGACATAGACCGAAGAGCAGTTAAGGCTAGCTTCACTCCCGTTAGTGAAAACTCGCGATTCTATAGTGTTTGTGAACCTCACCCAACAGAAGCAAATTCAGCGACATTTGATCTTGCTCTGCATGAGTGCAAATTAACACCACACAACTATTTTAGTCAACCCAAAACTCGCTTGTGCGACAGGGTAACCAATACAACGCACAATGGGTGCGCCTATATTTCGATAGAGGATGCCCGAAAGCAGAGAATCACCAAGCTTGATGAAAAGCTTGCTAGAATGAGTGCAAATAAGACAGTTACTCTTCTGCATATAAAAAGCTTTTTATCCAACAAATCATATACAACTCTAACTAGCGCCTCCGCGCACGCCACACCAGGCATTATAACAGACATACTAAAAGAACACGCTGATCTGCCACTTCAAGTGCGTCTAGATCTAGTATCAGTTTCCGTTTTATCTAACCGTATCGCTGAAATAGAACGTGAACGAACCCTCATAACAAACTGCATCAAGGAGCAAAACCATGAATAAATTCTTAACTAATCTTTGCATATATCTAGCAATACCGCTTGCGTTTTTAATCGCATTTATCTCTGTGTCTTACTTTGCACCAGACACCAACCAATCACAGTCTGCATCTGCTGCTACACTTAAAGAGGCATCTACTACCTATACGCTCGGTTCATATAGTGGCAAACACGTATGGTATGACGTAAGAATGACGAATGTTGTATCTGGTACATACAATGTTAAAAATAATGATTATTTTGTTGCCACAACATCTACAAAGATTCAAATTGTAATAACGGAAGAAAATTATACGTACACCGATCGAACAATCTCTGTAACGGCAAGCCTGTATATAAGAGAAAATTCAGGCAATTTTGTGGTCGTTGCCACCAATCGCATTCCAGTCGGGATTTACGACTCAAATAAAAATGTAGCACATACTATCATGGATTTATCTGGTAGAGCAGAAGGTTTATATCGCATCGTTTTCAGTGATTATTCCTTGCCCGACAAAGAAGCAGGATACGCTAACCCCACAATTAATCACTATGTTTTAATTGATAAGACTTCGCCACAAATCTCTGTTACAAACTACTTTTCACCGTATAACTCTATTAGCTCGGGCATTTACACACCTTATTATTATTTTACATTTGCTATTAGCGATATTACTTTAGACAAAATATATATATTATCCGGGCAGAGCAGTGTGGTTGATGCTACTAAGCTTAGCTCTTATACACCAACCAGTAAAACTACGTTCACCAACAGTGGAACTTATCACCATATCTACACGCTAAATCGCTCTTACTCTTCCAATAATGGCTGGGTATGTATTTTGCTGGTAGACTATGTCGGTAGGGAAACGTATTTTTACTTCTATGTAGACACCACAAACCCTACAGTGTCAGGCTTGAAATCGCATTACAATGCAAGTGATACTATTTCGTTCAGTGTTTCAGATGACACCCCATACTCTGTGAAAATAGATAATACCTCTCTTTCACCAGCATCTACCAATCAATTTTCTTATGCTGCAAACAAACTCAGCGATGGTTCGCACAGCATCCTCGTATCAAATAGCGCTACCCGCACCGCCATTTATTCTTTTATTGTAGATAAAACGCTGCCTGTGCTTTCTAGCACAATCACTAACGGGAGTGGCACTAATACCTCTTTTAGCGTTGAACTAACTGAGACTAACCCTGGAAGGATTTATTGGTTAGAATCAACTACTGCAATTCCTGCTGTATGTACCACTTCAAAGTACACTAACTACACCACATCCAAGTCAGTTACTATAAAGACAAGTGACACTGATGGTTGGTACTCTTTTATCGCTGTCGATGCGGCTGGGAATACATCAAAGGTATATAACATCTTTCTGGACACGGGAACAATTGTCGCAAACTTGTTCAATTACTCCAATAAAGAACTTACCGATGGCGCACATACAACTATGCCCGTACGTTTTGCAATTACCGATCCAGGGCTTTCCTCATATGCGATTTCTTTTCAGCGTCTAAACCAGTCAGGAAGTTATGGATCCACTACTTTGAGCTGGAGCAGTTTTTTGACGCAAACTATATACTATGACACAAGAGAATATAATATAGCAAAGAAAATATTTACGAGAAACGTTTATTATACGAAAGCCTCTGCACTAGCTTATGTCTTATCTAAAGAACAAAGCAAAGTTCAAGCGCTTACAAATTGGAGTAGTGCTGCTGAAGGGACGATTTACCCTACCGAAGTTGGTAATGCTGTTATTGGTAAGGATTATTGGCTATACAATCGAACAAATGATGATAAATTGATTT
Source organism: Christensenellaceae bacterium (assembly GCA_031278175.1). GTDB lineage: Bacteria > Bacillota > Clostridia > Christensenellales > DTU072 > JAITLB01. Next base: position 173 of record JAITLB010000078.1, on the reverse strand, counting down.
TCTTCTCATTGGCATCTGTAACCGAGTACATTGATAGTATTGCTCCTGGTTATGTTGGGTCATCCGATAATTACTTTTATGAAGAAGGCACTTTCAAAATTACTATAACGGATTCAGTTGGCAACACTCTTTCCAAAACGTTCACAATAGACTATACACCTCCAAAAATCGAG
>JAITLB010000010.1 GCA_031278175.1 Christensenellaceae bacterium | reverse complement strand
CCTTTATAAAAATGGTTGGGAAGTCACAGGATATGTGTTAGAATATAGTAGATGGAAATCCGATGGTGTATTAACAATTAATCATACATTCGAGTATATAGATGAGGCAGGCAGGAAATATCAAACAGAGAAGCGCTATGACGTAGGCAGAGGTCTAACAACACACGAATACGATGAAGCAATAAGAAAGGCTAGGGAATATATTGGCGATAGCGTACGTCTTGTTATAGATGATCATGGTAATTGCGAATTGGCATCTGATAAAAAAAGTTCTCTTATATCCAATCATGTAGTAGTAATTGGATTGATCGGCATACCATCGATAGCGATAATAATATGTAGTCGATCAATAATAAGGCAGTTTCTTAAAAAGAATAAGCAAAAGGATGAGCATATCGAGGACACAAAGACAACATGATCAAACCAAATTGCAAATCTGTAATCGAAACCAATGCTTGTTTCCTTTCAAACTGTTAATGCTAACTTGATTTTGCAACTCTATAATACCTACATGGTAAAGTAAAATGAAACAGTTAAGGTAATTGTTAGCATATCGTAGCATTTCGTTTTAGTAATGATTAGGAAAATTAGCCGCGACTAAAACATCGATTACACACCATGACATGATTGCGCATATCCGTTCACTTTGGTGAATAATACTCACGTATTTAACTTGTGCATACCAGCATACCCACAAATTTATGACGGTGCGTTTTTGAATTTTCTAGATAGGAGTTTATTCAATATGAATAAAAACAGACTTTATATAAAAAACATGCTATTTGCTATTATGGTTGCTAGCGCAATATTATTTATGACGCTTGCAACCCTAGTAATTATACTTATGCCAACAAATAATAAAGAGATACCTAAGACCACTCAGCACTGGCTTAACGACTTTCAGTCCGTATTAATTATTGACAAGTCACTGACACATCAAAAATTTGAAAACAAAGTAGAAATTTGGGAGTTAGATGAAAAAGCAGTATCATATACACAAATTTGCAAAGTTGATTTAACAAATAAATTGCCTAAAGCTCACCTAATTGTCGAGGAGGAATATCACACTCTAAAAACAACTCAATATAATATTCATGACGAATATTTTCTCTGTGATGGTATATTCTACATAAAACGCATCACTGACGATGAGGAAGTTACTAGTGATTATGCAGCGAGTATCGATATATTTTGGGATGTAGTGCATGAAAATATTGGAGGATCTGACTATAACTTTGACCAAGAGGCGCTACTTAATTTATCAATTATACACACTGAAAGCGGGCATTCAATGTCTGCTAATGTTCTGGAAGATAGAAAAAACTCATTTCTCGGTGACAATCATGATTTTAAGAAAATGAACGACATCAGAATATTAATGCAATTAGATCAAAATCTTAAGTTGGTGCACTTTCAGCTTGAATATTACACCGACAAGATCAATAAGACACAAAAAGTCATTGTCACCAAAAGAATGCTACAGTATGATGAAATAACTTCACCCGATTGGATTAGTTCACTAAATTAGGCATGCTTTGCTTGTCACAACTCTAAAATGTGCTGCGTTTGTTTATAACTTGTTATGCGCCTCACAACACATCGCGTCTGACTATATATTCCGTCATGCTTATACTCTTTCTATATTGACCATTTTGTGCGCAATCGTTTTGAATGTGTTCAAAATAATATTATAGACTAATTGCGCTGGCATCTAATTATAATTGATTTAGATAATAGATTTTCTATCAGTTAATGAAAAGATGCACCGTATTCTTTTAGTTTTAATCATGCTCATATATGAATTATATTTTAGTTTATAAAACAATTTAGCAAGAATTGGAAATTTTCTTGTCGTTGTTTCTTGTTATCTTATAATAAGAGCAGGATCTATAATTGAAAACTTTGCTGTATCTGAAAACAGATACCTCTTCTGAGGTTCTAAGTTCCATTACATGGCAAACTTTACCATAAATACCAAACCTCTAATTCATCTCTTAAACGCAACACAGTTCAAGAAAACAGAGGATCTTCGCGGATTTTTAATTGCAAAACTTAAAACTACTATTATTGCTTAAATCAGCGCGGCAATCGACCGCAAGTCGCTGCGCAACGCTGACGCTATAAAAATGGTGTGAGCATCAAGTATTATATAATGCCGCTTTAATCACTATATAAATCCCAGTGGATTCAATAATACACTTGCATGCATACACGTAGCAATCACCACCCGCCCATAATGGTGTCTCTTGCTCAATGTTGGCATTTAATTATTAGACTTGTTCGCTAACCCATAATATGGTATAATAAAGGCATGAGTATGGACAGTCTTAGTTGGATCTACTGCTACAGCCGCTGTTGCAGCGGCTTCAGCAGCGGGTGCTACCGCTGCCGCTTCTGCCGCTTTCGCTACTTGCTTGACTGTTGCCGCTGTTGCAGCAGGTGTTTCACTTGCAGCAACAATAGTTGCGGAAATTGATTTTCAAGGCGTAAAATATAAAGTCGAAGAATATGCAAAAGTTGCTGCTCAATTGTTGGTAGGCTACTATTATCTTGCAATAGGTGACAGTGCAGGGAAAATGCTTGTATCTCCTGTGAGATTGCCAACAGTGGCTGTTGCCGCTTTAGCAATGCAGCAGGGGTTCAGCGTTTACTCACCTGACCCATTTGAAGCGCAACTTGCGGCGCAAACTGCCGGTGGAGGACTATCCCCAGTACTAGACCCTGCGCACAGAGATGGTTATTTTGCGCATTATCATGCTTTTGGAAGACCAAAACCATCATCACATGTATTCTATGGCATGCCTACCGCAAAGGGGTCATATCTTTGATTTTCGGAGAAAATATAATGATAAATAAACCGTTTGATTATCATTCAATCAACAAATTATTGCTTGGCAAATACAAAGCGGAAGTAATAGATAAATTGCGTTTTAGAGATTTGCTTTACGGAGTGAATCGCACCGACATTGGCGAAGAAGTTTCCGAATTAACTGAGGGGCTTATTGAGACGGATAATTCTATATTTTATCTTATAAATGATGTTGAAGTGCTAAACGCTAATTGTGTTTGTGTGCCGCCAGAAGCATATCCCAATGGTAAAGTTTTCACCGGGATTCAGGTGATGTTGCCGTACATATTATTTGTAATTGAACTGTCAAACGATAAAGGAAAAGTTATTAACTACGGCAAATGGGGTTCGTTTGGCGATAATCTTTTTAAGGAAATGGCGGCGGTCGGTTTAATATAGTTAATCAAGAGGATTATGCTAAGTTTTATAAAACAACACAAGAAACCATTTATCATCAGTGCAAGCGCGTTGTTGCTTGCACTTGTGATAATTTCTTTGGTTTTATTGTCGCTCGCCATATTAAAGCATAAGAAAAGTGAAATCGAGATATACGATAAGAGTCTTTACTCGGTGGTAGAGTTAAAAAGCACTACGGACGGAGTCGGGGAATCGTTTGGCACAGCCGTCATATTTTCAATAGACGACTACGGATATTTGGTGACCAATGCGCATAATGTTTCATACAAACAGCTCGGAGTTGTAAAAACGTTTTCAAAATTTTACATACAGTTTGCCAGTGAAAGCGAATATATACAGGTTTCGTTGCATAAATACGATGTGGAAAAAGATTTAGCAGTGCTCACATTTCAGAACAAACCTAAGATAAAGCACAATGCGATAAAAACAGTGAAAAAAGCTGTTGCTACAGGAGAAATCGTTTATGCCGTAGGTAATGCGATGAATCAAGGCATATCCATCACAAAAGGATTAGTTAGCAATAAACGAGTGGAGATTGAGTATGAAGAAACTACTAAAACAGTTATCAGTGCGATTTAATTATCAACGAGGGCAACAGCGGTGGTGCATTACTGAACAGCCGAGGGCAACTTATCGGAATAACTACCTTTAGAACAAAGGACTCGAAAGGCAATCCAATATACGGAATTGCATATTGTATTCCGATGGATGTTGTCCTTGATTATATAGCGATAGATTAGAGCAAAAAAGAATTGAGTTTATACAGCGCGTTCCAAACAGGGCGCGTTTTTTAATGCCCAAAAGGAGGTGATTTTTTGTGGCAACCGAGATAGGACGTAGTTTGGAGGAAATCGACGGCAATGTTAAAGCGTTGAATAAGACGCTGAAAGACAGTGCGAACGAAACGAAAGAGCTTGATAAAGCGTTAAAGTTAGACTCCAAGTCGGCGGAAACCGTTGACCGCAAAATGCAATCGCTCGGAAAGCAAGTCGGGGTTGCCGCGCAAAAGGTCGCACTCCTTAAACAAAAGCAGGACGAGTCGAACAAGGCGTTCGCCCGCGGGGACATCAGTGCGTCGGTAAAGCACAGGCGGCGCAAAAGGTAAGCCGCATGGCGACCGCGCTTCTCGCCACGCTGACGGCGGCGGGAATGCCACGCGCCAACCTTGATTTATTTATACAGTATACACGAATAATGGCGGTTATCAAAGGAAACGGCTGGGTAAATTGAAGTTGTATTTACCCTCGAAAGTCGTTTTTGTTGGATTAGAGAATAAAAAGTTTAGTAGCGCATAGAAAAGGGTTGATTTATTCATTTCTATGTTCTATAATTAGTAAGGTTCTAAAAAAGATGTTCGATATGACGAGTTACAAGAAACTTTGAAAGATATGGTCAAGCGTGACCTTATAGCGGTGGCACATATAAGCGGTGCGACCATTGCAAAGATGACGCGTGGCGAGGATATCAATACCAAGGTTCTCGTGTCAAGATTTGCAACGCGTTGAAGTGCACGAGTTCCGACATTTTAGAAATCGTGCCGGACGACGACGGCTCATCGGCAAGCAAGTAGTTTTGCGTTGAGATGGAAGGACAGTATGGTAAAATATATCGTGAGGTTATTAAATGGCGGACAATAAAAAGGAACAAGAGCGGGCGGAACTACACCGCGCGATATGGAGTATTGCCAACGACCTGCGCGGGAGCGTAGACGGGTGGGACTTCAAGCAATACGTTCTCGGCATGATGTTTTACCGGTACATATCGGAAAACTTGACTGACTATTTAAACGCAGACGAACGCGCAGCAACGAGCAACGCCTCTTTTGATTACGCGAGATTGAAAGACGAAGAGGTTTCCGATGAGGAATGCCGCGACCTCATAAAGACGAAAGGCTTTTTTATCCCGCCGAGCGAATTATTCGGCAGTATCCGTGAACGCGCGAAAGACGGCGACTGGGCAAAGGAACACTTAAACGAGAAGTTAGCCGAGGTGTTCAAACATATCGAGCAGTCGGCACAAGGTTCGGATAGCGAGGGCAATTTCAAAGGGCTATTCGATGACCTTGACGTAAACAGCAATAAACTTGGTGCAACGGTTGTAAAGCGAAACGAGAAGCTTATAAAACTACTCGATGGAATCGGCGAGATGAAACTCGGCGATTACAAGGACAACACAATTGACGCGTTTGGTGACGCTTACGAATTCTTGATGGGTATGTACGCGAGCAATGCTGGAAAGAGCGGCGGAGAATACTACACGCCGCAAGAGGTTAGCGAACTTTTAACGCGCATTACGATTGTGGGCAAGTCCGAGGTCAACAAGGTTTACGATCCCGCTTGCGGTTCGGGTTCGCTTCTTTTGAAGTTTGCAAAAATACTCGGCAAAGATAAGGTTCGTCAAGGCTTTTTCGGGCAGGAAATAAACATAACAACCTACAACCTTTGCCGTATCAATATGTTTTTGCACGATATAGATTACGATAAATTCGACATAGGGCACGAGGACACCTTGATAACGCCGCTTCACTGGGATGACGAGCCGTTCGAGGCAATCGTAAGTAATCCGCCGTATTCGATTTCGTGGGCGGGCGATAGTAACCCAATTCTTATCAACGACCAGCGTTTTTCGCCCGCAGGCGTGCTTGCTCCTAAAAGCAAAGCTGACCTTGCGTTTATCATGCACGCGCTTAGCTGGCTTGCCACAAACGGCGCGGCGGCGATTGTTTGTTTCCCCGGCATTTTATACAGGGGCGGCGCGGAGCAGAAAATCCGCAAGTACCTTATCAACAACAATTTTGTTGATTGTATCATTCAGTTGCCCGACAATTTGTTTTACGGGACAAGCATTGCGACTTGTATCATGGTTCTTAAAAAGAATAAAAGCGAAAATAAGACGCTTTTTATTGACGCGAGCGCGGAATGCGTAAAGGTAACCAATAACAATAAATTAAGCGATGGTAAAGGCGGCAATATCGATACGATACTGGATTGGTACACCGCCCGCAAGGACGTTCCGTATAAAGTCGCGCTCGTCCCGAAAGATAAGGTCGCGGAACAAAACTACACGCTTTCGGTTTCGACTTACGTTAAGAAAGAGTGCGGTGCGGATGTCGTGGACATTGTAAAACTTAACACCGAAATCGAGCGCATAACAACGCGGATCGATGCGCTACGTAATGATATAGCGACGATTATAAAGGAAATCGAGGAGGGCGCGGAGGTATGAGCGACTTTGACGAATACAAACGCCAGACCGAGCCCGACAAAAAAGAAAAGTCTGAGATTTGGCAAACTGCAATAGGTTTGCAACAGGTAGACGGTTTAGCGCCGTCCGATTACCTTATTCAAACGGCAAAGCAGAATATAGAGGGCGAAATAACTATTTACGAAGTTAAGGTGCGGCTAAACGGTTATTACAAGGCAAAGCCCGCAAAAAGCAACAACGACCGCACGGAGGAGGCCGACAAGGTTTCCGCGCATATTGTCGAGATACTCGCCGAAAAAACTTTTACGTTCAGCCCAATCGAATATATCACTGTTCACAAACGCCTTTTCGAGGGGATATACAAATTCGCGGGTAAGATCCGTGATTATAACATTTCAAAATCGGAATGGGTCTTGAACGGCGAAACGGTGTATTATGCGAGTGCGGACAACATAAGCGCGACACTCGATTACGATTTCTCGCGGGAAAAAGCGTTCAAGTACAAGGGGTTAAGCAAACGGGAGATGGCGGAACATATCGCAAAGTTTGTTTCGGACTTGTGGCAAATCCACCCGTTCGGCGAGGGTAACACACGGACGACGGCGGTGTTTACTATAAAATACCTGCGTACATTCGGCTTTGCATTGGAAAGCGATTTATTCGCCGACAACTCATGGTATTTCCGCAACGCGCTTGTTCGGGCGAATTATAACGACTATACAAAGAATATTTTCGCGAGCATGGAATACTTAAACCGCTTTTTTGGCAATTTACTGCTTGGCGAAAAGAACGTCCTTAAAAACCGCGAAATGAGAGTAGGCGCAGACGGTGATACGGCAACCGATACTCTAAAACCGCAAAGTGATACGATAAATGATACTGTATTTTTGCTTATTAAAAAAGACCCGAAAATTACCGCACCGAAACTTGCCGAATAGTTAAACATAGGCATAACAACGGTAAAGCGCGAGATTAAGTGGCTGAAAGACGGCGGTTATATTAAGCGCGTTGGCTCGGACAAAACAGGTTATTGGATCGTTTCAAAGGAGGAGGGGATTGCGATTGACTTAGGTTTATCTAACCCGCCGACTACCGAATTAAAACAGGTGGAAAGATTTCTAAACAACGTGCCAGCAACGGGGAAACCGCGCAAAATTCGAGAGGGGTAAGTTGCGATAAACTTTTATTGCAAGAATTGCGAAAGCCTCCGAACCTTTCTTTCTGGCGATGAGTTGTTTTGTATAGGAGTAAGAAAAGACCCTATAAGTTTCGATTGCGTTTTGAAATGCCATTGCGGTTCGACGGTTCAATTGTGGTTTTTGGTCGACGGCGAGGGCGATATTCACGGACAAGCCCCAAAGGTTCGCCTTTTGAAAAGGATCGAAAAATTGTCGGACACGGTTTTAATCGACAAAGACCAATACGGCGATTTTTCGGAACTTCTTGAAAAAGCGCATAGGGCATGGCGCGACGGATAGGGCGCAGACGCGTTAGTTTATTTGCGCAAAGTATACGAGCAGATAACGATAAAGGAAGCGCCATCGGCGGGCATTTCCTGCACGAACGGCAAAGGAAGCCGAAAACCGTTCAAAGTACTCCTGCCCGAGGTAGACGCGCAATGCCATATAATCCTGCCACAATTTGCGGCAAAAAGTTACATCAGTTCTATTACCTGGAAATTCTTCACACCATACTGGTCAACCCGTCTCTGAATCCAGAATCATCGCGAGGTTAATTTGAGGTAATGACACCTCATCTTTGTTCTTTCCCCACTCGGCTAGCACTATGCCATTTGAATAAGTGGATATTGAAGTACTGTCAAGAAATAAGCGCATACTTTTTGATCTCTTGAATCTCTCTGTGAAAAATGCACTCAAGTCTACTCTAGATAATCGTACAAACAATTCGGAAATTCTCTGAGAGTTTAAACCAGTGCAATTTCCCATGAAATTTGTGCTAATCCAATGCCCAAAATTCATAGCAGTTGTCATTCCAGCGAATACATAATATGAAGCTACTGCTATTATGTTTGAGTAATCTGCAGGTGAAATTAGTTTTAAATCATCTACTAAATTTGTTGCTTTTATTATATGTGAAACAACATAGTCCGCACCAAAAAATACTGGGGCAGTTTCGATTTGTTCTTGTCTATGCCACGGTCGATTTTTAACAAGTTCACCTGTATTCTTATCAATATGACCAGTAATTTTTCGGCTACGATATTTCGTGCGACCTGCACTGCTATCATAATAAGCTATGCCTTCATATAC
>JAITLB010000220.1 GCA_031278175.1 Christensenellaceae bacterium | reverse complement strand
CAATCTGAGAACGCGTAAGTTCCAATTGTTCTTGTGCCTGTTGTTGGACTATCTTCAAAAGCAAGGTTATAAATCAATTCACACTTCGCAAAGGCAGACGTACCTATTGACCCGACACTGCTTGGTATAGTAACATTCACTAATGCCGCGCATTGTGCAAACGATGATGTTCCAATCTCAGCAACACCATTTTGAATGACTAGACCACTTAAGTTTGAGCAATTGTAGAAAGCCATTGATCCGATACTTTCTATATTAGCGTGAATTGTTATTCCCGTTAGAGAAGTACACTCATAAAAAGTTGCGGTAGATATGCTAGTAAGACTGCTAGGTAAAGTGATTGTTTCTAGTGCGGTGCAGCCATAGAAGGCATATGTGTCGATGCTGGTGATATCATCGCCTAGAACCACATTTACAAGACTTATGCAACCTTGGAATGCCCTAGCACCAATACTAGCTCGCTTAATTGTAACAGTTGTTAGCTTAGTGCAATCTCTAAATGCATGGTCAGAAATCGAAGTTAGCGATTCACCTATTGTAATCGAAGTTATCTTTGACTCTCTAAATGCGCTTGTCCCGATCAGGGTATATGAGTTAGGGATTGCAACATTAGTTATACTTTTTGACTTAAATGCTATATCATCGATAGAGGTTATAGTTACTCCGTTGTATTTATCAGGGAGATCTAGTTGAGTTAGACTACCACTATATCCATAAAGCTCATATAAGCCATTCACCAAATTAAAAGTCATTCCCTTAGGATAGTAGCGTGCTACGAGATGTAAGTCTTTTTCGGGCATTTTAAATGTATAGGTTGTTTTTGTGCTCACTATTTCATCACCGTCATACCAACCGTCAAAGGAATAATCTGCAGCGGACTCTAAAACATTTGCGGTAACACTAAGAGAAGTATTACTTAAATATGATCCTGCTTCTCCACTAGCTGATACATTCATATATTGAATTTTATATGCCTCAAATGTCAGAGAGTATAACCGCTTATACTTAACGGTTAGTGTGACGCTAGTAGTAGGCATAACAAAGTCACACACACCATCTCCGAATTGAAATTCAGTGGTGCCTTGTGAGATATATGGCATATAATTGGAATCAAGATTACTACATACTATTGTTATTATGCTGCCTGCCGCTACAGATTGCGACGTGTAAAGTGGAGTAATTGTAGCAATTTGAGAATTCGTGTTTGTTATTGTTAAGTTAGCGTAAATTCTCTCGAATTTTGCGATGAGAGTCAAGTTGGTAGCAGGTGCCGTGAATGTGTAACTTGAACTAGAGCTTTTCAATTCATCGATTTGTGTGTACCAACCTACAAATTTATAATATGTTAGCGCTTGTGCGACTACAGTTATCGAAGTGCCCGCATCGTACATACCACTTACAGTACCAGATACTGTGCCAAACGCTGTATTGTTTGAGCTAACAGAGAAATTAATCTTTATAATACTAAATTTTGCAACGATAACATGGTCGTTAGATGGCATATTAAATGTATAACTATTGTCGTTAGTGAGGATCGTGTCACTTGTAGTATACCATCCAGCAAATTCGTAATTTTCGATGCTGACACTAGTTAGAGTTACTGCTTTGCCTGCTATATACCGCAAGCTAGATGAACTGAGTTCAGTTTTATCTTGATTTATATTTTTAACAGTAAGTTGATATGTTATAGCAAATCTAGCCGTCAATTCTAGTGCGTAAGTAGGCATGTTAAACTCGTATTTTGTATCTGTGCTCAAGGGGGTAGTAGCATCGGGCGCATCAAACCATCCAATAAACGCATAGTTAGAATTAGGCGTAGCAGTAATAATAATCGCCGTGCCAGCCTCGTAATTCCCGTTTGCGGTGCCAGTGACCGTGCCACCAGTTGAGGTATATTTAGCAAATGAATATACACGCACAAACTTAGCAACAAGACTTAGGTCGCCCCCTGGCATTTTGAACGAATATGGAGAACTGGCAGAAAGCAAACTATCATTAGCACTATTATACCATCCAGCAAATTTATAACCCTCTTTAGGTGCCGCCACAACAGTCAATGATGTGTTTTCTGCATACTTACCCGCGCTTGAACCTGAAATTGTACCTTGATTAGTATCACATGTTAACTCCAAAGTGTAGAGCCTGGTGTATTTTGCGACTAAGACCACATTATATGATGGCATGTCAAATGAATAAGCAAGATTAGTGCTAACGGCTTGAGATGCATCGTTTAGGAACCATCCATTAAATTGATAATTGGAATTTGAAGGAGCCGTTAATTTTATCATTGTGCCGACCGTTTGAAGTCCAGGTAGCGGCCCCGTTATGGATAATTCCGATTGATTAGTAGAGTATGTTAGATTATGTACTGCCGCAAACTTTGCGACTAGTGTGACATCCGCAGCTGGCATATTGAAAGAATAAGCGGCCGAGGCATAAACTTTCTGATTTTCATTATCATACCAACCCAGGAAAACGTATGCAGATTCGTTATAGTTTGCTTGCAAGCTAACACTAGTACTAACTTGGTAAGAACCGTTTTTGGTCCCACTAATACTGCATCCGACTGTGTCCGATGTAGCGCTTAATATATAAACTCTGACAAATCTAGCATAGAGAGTTAAATTCTGCTGCGGCATACTAAATTGATATGTTGAAGCTTGATATAGTGGTTCAGTGGCTTCTTGGGTAGCAAACCAACCTACAAACGCATATTGGCTTTTAGGTGATGCCGTCAATGTGATAGACGCGTTATAAATGAATTTACCCGCTTCGCCACCAGTAATTGTACCTTGCGTTTCGTCATACACGAGTGTTAGAGTATATAATATGGCAAAACGCGCTTCTACACTAGCAGCACTACTAGGCATCACATAATTTAGTGTAGCACTACTACCAAGTAATTCACTAGAGGCGCTATACCAGCCAATGAAACTATACCCAGGTTTGGGTGATGCTACCAAAGTGAGGGTTGTTCCTGGTCGATAAAGACCAGTGGATCCGCCATTTACTGTGCCTTTTGCAGAATCATAGGTTATTTCCAAAACATATAACCGCACAAACTGAGCAGTTAGAGTATAATTTGCCGCTGGCATTGTTAGTGTAAACTCATTTTGGCTTGCAACTTTTATATTACTATTATTAAACCAACCGTCAAAACCGTAGAGTGAGTTTATAATGGTTACCTTTATACTTATACTAGCCCCTGCTGCGTATTTCCCATTTTTATCTGTGGATACTGTCGCAATAGAAGCATCGCTAGTTTTAATTTCAAGAGTATACTCTCTTAAAAATTTAGGATACAAGGTTAAATTGTAGTCAGGCATATCAAATGTGTATTGAGCACCAGCATACTTTAATGTCTCGAATGTGTCATCAGCGTACCATCCATAGAATCCATAGTCATCATTTGCGGTAGCCGTGACAGTTAGCGTCTCACCAACACTATATTGGGCGCTACTAGCACCTGTGATGGAACCTAAAAGTGGATCATAATCGACATCAAACATGACCTTGTTATCAAACACAGCATAAATAGTCAAATCACTCTCAGGCATTATCCCCGAATACCCATAACCAGTAGAGAGCGGATCGCCCGTAACATCGTTTTCAAACCATCCGATAAATCCAGTATCGAATAAATTTGTGAGCGTTAGAGATATAGATGTACCAGCTGGATATTTACCAGGTTTGGTACCACCAATTGTACATTTTGTAGCGTCATAATTGATAGTCAAAGTATATAGACGTTTGAATTTAACAGTAAGTATCGCTGCAGATGATGTTGTAGTATATGAACATGTGTTGTCGCTATTAACAAATAAATAATATTCTACTCCATCAATAATAATTGTGGCATCGAATGTGTAACCTTCAAAGGGATTAATAGTAAAATCTAATTTTGTACCATCTCTGTATTTTCCGCTAGCAATGCCAGAAACTTCGCCTGCCGTGTTATCGAAGACAACAGTGAGACTATACACTTGATAAAAATATGCAGTAAAATCTACATCGTAGGTGGGCATTTCAAATGTATATTCGGGTAAGAGTTCCACCGCTTGAGACATTGAATCATCGGACACACTCCACGTATCAAATACATAATCATCACTCTTTGGGATAGCGGTCAGCGTGATTGTCTCACCTGGCAAGTACCGCTCTTTGTTGTTTCCTGATACACTTCCAGCTGTTGAGTCATTAACCTCGACATCTAAAGCATATGTTTGCAGTAACTTGACATATATTGTTACGTCACTAGATGGCATTTTAAATGAATAATTAGGTAAACTAGAAACCAATACAGTGTAAAGACTGTCAGAGTACCATCCATCGAAGATGTAATTGTAATATGTAGAAATATTTAAGTCTATGCTTGCATTTTCTTGATAATATCCTGACTGGGTCACAGCTGATGCTCCATAGGGTCTATTAATAGATAATTCGTAGCGTCTAATGGTTACAATAGTGATTGTTAGATCGCGCGCAGGCATATTAGATCTGTAAGTAGTATATGTTTCAATTGGCACCGAGGAACTGATGAAATAATCGAAGAAACCCACAAATTCACATCTTGATTCTTCAATTTTAAGGTAAAACTTTAGGGCAAAATCTTTGCCAACTCGCTTATTAATGACGGATCCTGGTAATACGAGCTCATCATTGCCATCATAAATCTTACATACATCCCTGTCAAAATTGACAGTAAAAGCATATATATGCAGATATTTAGCATATATTGTTGCGTCAGAGCCGAGCATGTTTATTGTACATGAGTTGTCACTTGATAAATTAACGTTAATTGAGTTATACCAACCGACAAACTCAAAATCTGTATAAGTTGGTGCCGACAAAGTTATTGGTGCGCCCTTGAGGTATTTGTTAGTAGATATTAGTGTTTGCTCGTCATCTTTAAGGTGTATTACAGTAAGTGTATAAAGCATATCAAATTCCGCTGTGAATTCTATATCTTCGGTCACATTGAATGTGTATACTTCAAGGGTGCTAAAATTATAATTGCCAGGGGTTGACCATCCTATAAAGGCATAATTGTCGTCTTTAATTGTGAAGGATACCGACACCTGTTCGTTTAGTTTATACAACCCTGTACCACTTTGCGTGACAGTTGCGGCCTCTGAATTGTTAGCGCGCACACCAACATTGAATACTTTTACTATTAATGCGTAAATGACTAGATCAACTCCAGGCATCTTGAATGAATAAGTAGCATCGGACTCTAGCAAATTAGTATAGGAATTATCGCTATACCAACCATCAAACCTGTATCCAGTTTTTGCTGTCATTGAAGGCGATAACACTGTATATTCTGTGTACTTCCCTAATTTACCAGTGAGTGTACCATGTGACGTATCGTATAAAACGTTGAAATTGTACAAGATACCATATTTGGCATAAATTGTAAGATTTTTGTCAGGCATAGTGAACGGGTATTGACTGTTAGAATTGATAAACGCATTATCAACATCGTACCAACCGACAAAACTATAACTAACATCGGACACTTTACTAGAATACAGCGTTATAGACGATCCGACTTCATTTGTTGTAGTTTCCTCATCAATAACACTCTCTTTATTATCAATGTATATTATAGTTAAATCGCGTTTTGGTACTGCAAATACTACTGTGATTATTGTATCATTTTGTATTTCGAATTGATAGTGGTTAGTGTAAACAGTTATAGTCTCTGCGCCCAGTGGCTTGGTGATCTGGAACATTTTAAAGATGTAACCATCTTTGGGTGTAGCTTCAAGTGAAATTGTGGTGTCGGGTGTATACAGGCCTGTGCTTGCACCCGCTACTTCTCCTAGTGCATTGTCACAATTAACAGTTAGATTATATAAAAGCTCGAATTTAGGTTTAAGAGTGATGTTTTGCCTGGGCATGTCAAAGTTGTACTCTTTAGTTTGGCATTTAATTGCACCCTGATCATCGGCCCAACCTTTGAAATAGTAATTATCAGAAGACGATGTGGCTAACAGTGATATTTTAGCATTTTCAACATAGTAACCACTAGCACTGCCAGTATAAGTGCCGCCCGTGCTAGCATCAATGGTTAAATAGTATAGCTGTACAAATTTGGCCCACAATTGTAGGTTATCATTTGGCATTTTGAATTTACATGTATATTCATCCGATATTAAGCTGGTATACGATGCGTCATTATACCACCCATCAAACTGGCATGAGGCGGAGGCAGCAACTGCTGTAAGTTCAACTGGCTCATCAGATATATAGTTAGGCAGAATCCCATGAATTTCACCTAAATTCGCGTCATAATTGACAGTTAATGTAAATAGTGGTGCAAGAACAACACCAATAACATAGTCACGCTCTGGCATGTTAAATGAATAATCGGCTTGCGTTGTTATTTGCGTCCTGTTAACTTCGTCAATTAGATATAAAAACCTATAACCAGGTTCAGGTAAGACAATTAAATTAATACTGGCACCATACACATATTCATTAATGGACTGTAAACTTATCAAACATTGTTGCGGGAGATAATTAATTTGTAGTCGGTAGCGCCGTTCAAGAATTGGTGTTAGCGTGATGACTTTATCTTCATTTAAGCCGTAGATGGAAATTGAAGCTAGATCGTAACAACTCTCAGTTCCTATGAGCGGTAAAATCTTATTGCCTTTATAATACCAACCAGTTAGAAAGTAACCTTCCATAGGTGTAGTGGACAATTCGATGTAACCACTGGAATAAATATACGAGGTATGGGAATTGTCAATTTGGGCGGTAGGGCTAGTACACGCATTATCATCGTATTCAAATTTTATGAGATACGCTGGTTCTACTTTAGCCGAAATTGTCAGTGAATGAGTAGGCATGATAATATAATGGTAATAGTTCTTACTTAGAAGGTTTCCAGCATCATCGTACCATCCAACGAACTCGTATCCATAGAAAACACCATCGATAGAGAAGTCTATTCTATCTCCAGCAAATGCTTGAATATAATGACTTTGACTAAAACCTGTCACATATTCCACGTCAAAGGTAAGTGATGCCACTATAATGTCAAAAAAAGCGATGTATTGTGATGGAGTAGTTTTTCCACATATGAATGAATATTCTGGGTCTGTGAATCTTTGAGACGTAGTAGTATCAACCCAATATAAAAATGTATAATATTCACCAGGTATAGCCAGTATAGTAGTGAGTTCACCTATTTCAAGCGATTCGTTTGTTGTAATCTCGACACTACCCCAATCATTATATGATACTGCTATGCTCTCTTGTCCTATTAAATAAAAGTATGCTTCTAAACCCAAATAGCGCTCAGGCATATCAAATGTGTATTCTCTCTCTTTGCTTACAAGGGTGTCGCCATCGAACCATCCCCAAAATCCTGCATGCTCAGAAGGGCTTGCTTCTACAGTTAAAGTGGTGCCTGAATAATATGATCCTGCGATGTCCCATGATATACTACCAAAATCATCTTGTCCAGGATGAATATATAAATATAATGTCTGTTTTGCCCTCTCAAATTTAGGAGTAAGAGTGTAATCACTAGCAGGCATCTTAAATGAATACCTAGAGTCACTGCTAATTAGTGAATCTCCATCAAACCAACCAACGAAAGCGTAACCAGAAAATGACATAGCTTCTATGGTGACGTTTGTGCCTTTGGATATATTCCCTTTGATTGAAGCTTCAGCGTACCCTTGGTCGTGATCAAATTCACCAAAAGCAAATTGATGGTCACCTGCTTTGCAAGAAAAAAACAGAGCAGACAACACGATTAATATAATAAAAGCAAGCAACACAGTGAATAAGCGTTTATGGTTCTTCATGGTCAATGACTAAAGTATGTATATTTCAAAATGTTACGCGTGGTTTGAGTAATAAAAACTGCACAAACACTCATTTTAAAACACCTACTTCCTCCTAGTAAATTATAGCTTATTTAATCTATAAATACAAGCAAATAGTCAGAAAAAACAGGAAATGAATTGACGAAAATAATAATAAGAGCGCATAATTAATAATAATCGGCCAAAAGTTATCAAATTATGTTGCATGCGTTTTTACACAGTGGCGAGAAGTTCATATTTATGCGTAATTTGCTAAAAGTTTATGTGCTAAAAGGTGTTAGTGTGGATCATTAAAACTTGTGTTTAGCAGTGCGATTTTTAGTTCACTTAGTTGATGGCAAGTTAGATAATAAATAAAAAGGGCATCATTTAATACAACGACTGCATTCTCTCAAAAATTACATGCTGATAGGACATTTAAGATTCTAAATCTTCTAGGGGGTTTCATTTTATATTGAAATCATTTAACATTTGAGTGTAAAAAGCGATACACAGTGCGATTTATTAATTATAAATCAGCTCAATGTTTGGGCTTAAAGTAGTTAGCAACTAAACCTCAAAATGGAAAGTGAGTTTATAATCCATATAAAACAATTCAAAAAGAAAATCCAAATACGCTACGCCCATAGACGCATTTAGACTAAAAACACTGCCTTACTGCAATTGCAAAGAGTAGCAATTGAATCGGAGTAGTCTTATTCCATCAAATCCGCAACAAGTGCGACTTCCATTCGGAATTAGAAAGTGGTTCTAAGTCGCCTGTTATATTTGGATTTGATTGTAATTTTGTCGCAAGCGTAGTCATACGCGAGATAGTAGGAATTAAATATTGACTTCTTGTTTTTAGTTTAATCCAAATTACTAAGTTGGGCCACAAGTGCACGTTTATTCGGATAGCGCGAAAGCAGCTTGTCCCTTAATTCGCGCATGGACTCTCCACCGCAAGCTTTTTTGAATGTCCGCATTAAGTGGCAACAATCTTCATAAGCTGAGAAACCACTTGCTTCACTAAATTTATAACTCAAATATTTTTCAAAGATTGCTTTAACCTCATTAGGATAGTCGCATTTAAGATCCTTGTAATAATTTATGATTAAAGCTGGTTGCTTTGTGCAGTACTTAAGAAGTCTGTCAAAGCAGCGGTTTTTTATTAAAAGTTCATGGTACTCTTTAGTCACGGAAATTCCCGCGTCCTCGATTTTATTTAAAACAGTGGGCAAAACATTAAACCATTCATCGCCTGTGTATGAATCTTTCAAATCGTAAAAGTATGGAAATAATTTGTATGTACAGACGGCTTTTAGTAATGTAGTCTGGTATTTTCGCGTCTCACCAGTTGCTTTGTAAATTCTTAAAATGAAATCACATGCTTGGTTGAATTTTAAATCCTCACACATTTTTAAAGCCGTTTCGTAGTCACATTTTGTAATACACCGCTCAATTACCTTTGACCTAAATTGCGGGTCGCTTATATGTGCTTCCTCAAATTTTTCAGCTTGCGTGTCGTCTAATATTGCCAAGATACTGTGTTTCATGCCGTTAATGTATTTGATGTCATCGCTAGGGATAGGTTTCGTGTCACCTTTGAGAGTATCGTCTAGTATATTCAATAATTTATCTGCAAACTCTTTTTCCACACAAAATGGATAGCAACATCCTAATAAATCCAAGGATGTGTCCCACCCTTCATAGACAGGACTTTTCGCTTCTCCCACTATTTTATTAAAGCAAACGATCCAAAGGTCTTTGTCGAGTTGCGCAGTGATAATACTAACTATTTCGGTTATGCCGGCAAAACAAGCACTAAGTCTCTCGCAAATATCACCATCATCATCGCTATAGCCTGCCATTTCGACAACAATACCGATGATCAAAAGGAATAAATCTAATGCTGTTACTAATTCGCCCGATGATGCTAAACATTGCGCTTTAGATATAATAATGTCCGCGCCCTCTAGAGCATCGCCAACATGTCCGTATCTGATTACACCATCTCGCTTAGCACGACGAACAAATGACATTATAAATTTCTTTGCCGCTTTAATATTTCCAGTAGTTAGTGCACTCGAGTATATAATTTCATCGAGCAGTGTCTTGTCATTTTCTGCCCGTCTAAGCAAGATCTCCTCTAGTTCTTGACGACTTAAATAGGCGATTGCATCTTTGATTGACTGTTCTTTTGTGGGTTTCTCTTTTGAGGAAGTGCGCGGCTTTTTGGCTTTAGTGGCGCGAGGCTCATCCAGACCGTCCCTTATTGCGTAGAGCACGGCAACCTCATGTTTGCAAATATTGGTCATATTGTAGGGGCATGTACAGTTATGTTCGACAATTTGATTCGCGTTATCAACTTGAATGGTCACATTGTAGCATTCTGTACCCTCAACCAAAGCTGAGTAGACATTATTATCACAACTAAGCTCGGCTACTTTTCCTTGCTTTTTGTACTTTCGTCCACGCTCAAGTACACTATCATTTACAAAGTTCTCAAAATCATTTAAATTCATCGTTTGCTCCTGTTTTGCGCTTTCTTATTCATGACT
>JAITLB010000247.1 GCA_031278175.1 Christensenellaceae bacterium | reverse complement strand
AAATGCTGCATGCATAATTATAGATAAGCTTAATTTGCCTGAAGTAATGGGTACTATAGCTGGAGATGATACAATTTTAATAATACTTAGAAACCCAAACGATCTCTCAAATGTAATTGAAAAATGCGAATCACTATTAAAGGATTAACTTTAGCTTATGTGTAATTGAAATATAGATCTAATTTGCTAGATAAGTTAGAAATAATAATTGAGTGGGGCGAGAAAAATTCTTTGATTAGTTGTGTTGCTTAATTGCACATAAAATGCGTCTAGTCTATGTTTATACATAAATTGTTTCAATTCGGTTGCTCGTTGAATATGCCATACGAGCATGGAATAATACCTTCATCTTTTAGAGTGTTTGCAAACTTGTCTGAATTTAAAAATTCTAAATCAAAACCTCGTATTTCGTTCCAACCATTATATTTGGCCATCGCTGGTGAAAAATATGATGGATGTGTAAAAAATTCGGTAATACCAGGCTTTACTAATCTTAAATCATTAATATAACTGTTTTCGAAATCTTTATAGCTTGAAATATCTTTTATATCTCTATGGTTTGCTATCATGTGATTAATTAATTTTACCTTGTGCCTTTTGGCAGACTTCAATATGAAACTATATGCTACCTTGACTAACTTCAATAAAAACATATTACTTACATAATCACCAATGAAATTAAAAGTGTTTGGAAATCTGAAAGGCAACCCATATTTTTGACATACTTCAAATGCGTTTTTAAAAAAGCCTCTACCATTTATGCCGTAGACTGTCCCACAATGACTATCGGCATGTTCAACATTTAGTCCTCTATCTATTAAAAATAAATACTGTGCAATCAACTCACGAGTAACATCCTTTGATTTTGCATGTTTTGCAAAATAACTGGTAGATGACAAGTGCCCACTCTCATCAACAAGGCTTTTTGCTTCGGTATCGATAGGTTTCCAAGGGTTATCGGGATAGTCTGAATTAAATGCCCAATGTATGCCTACTGGCATATTAATCTTCTTTGCTATGTCAATTGCTTCGTCAATATGCGTAGCAACAGGCATAATGCTTACAGAAGTTATATGTTTAGACTGATATAATTCTGAGATAGCTTTATTCGTCTCAGGACATACACCAAAATCATCGGCATTGATAATCAAATACTTGTTATTATCCATTATTAACCTCACAAGCACATTTTAAGATGCGTAACATATAAAAGCATTAACATATTCATCTAGTCTCGATTCTAGCATAACTAGTGATCATTATATTCTATTAATTTCATATAACAGAGTTCGACATTGTATAATCTAAATTATTTTAGTACAAGGGTTACTTGAATATCTATGCAATGTAATTTCGATTTGGATTCTGCTTTATTTAGTTAATCATCAGAGTCAAGAAACTCAGCATCGATATCGGTGTCTATCTCGGAGTCAAATTCATCACTAATAAGATCAAATCCATTTTCTACGGATTCGAAAGGCATAGCACTACCACATTTCGAATCACAACGCGAGATGTCTGATAGTCCACATTTGCAAAACCTGTATCCATCGTCATCACTTACTTTTACAACGACTTGATCAAGCAATAAATTATGTCCTACTACGACACCCTCTCCTGATGGTGTTGTAACACATGAATTTATTTTAGGCATTTTATTCAGTGACGCAGTATACACTTCATTTTCAAATTTTAAACAGCACATCAATTTACCACAGCATCCAGTTATCCTACCTGGATTTCCTGCCATGCCTTGAATTTTAACCATTTTCATCGAAACTTTTGGATATTCGTTCATGTGAGTTATACAACAGCACGGTCTGCCACATACTGCTAGTGATCCACGGGTTCTAACATCATCGCGCTCGAATATCTGTTTCATTTCAATTTTTATTTTAACTGTAGCACTGAGTTTCTTGATAAACTTTGAAAAATCGACTCTATCATCGGCTGTGTAAAGTATGACAACCTTGGATCTATCAAATGCATAATCAACATCTACAATTTTCATCGGGATCTCATTAGCTTTGCAAATCTCTTTTGCACGCATCATGGTACAAACGCGATCGGCGATGTTTTTATCATTTATGCGACAATCATCTTCTGTTGCTAACCTTATAACTTTCATTAGCTGCTTAGTGATTCTATGGTTTTCAATATCCATATTGCCAAATGATATCTCGCCGAATGCTTCGCCAGCGGTCGTTTCAACTACTACTTTGTCAAATTTTTTGAGTTCTAAACCACATGGGTCAAAGTAATAACTTTTCTGTTCAGCTTTATATTTAACACCTACTATGTTTAACATGTCTTTTGTATCTCCAGTATATCAAAAATAACTTGCTCAATTATATTCATCGGAGATATATTAAGCACGTATAAATACTTAGCATCTATTACATTAAATATTGCTCGTGAAATACCACCAGGCGATTTGCTAAAATCTTTTGCTATTTTTTCAATGCAGTAATCATTGTTTATTGTAACATAATTACTACCACCTGTTGCAAACTCTAACACGTCCCTTAATATTATTTCCATGAAATCAAGTGCTATAAGTATTTCATCTTTAGTGTAAGCAATATTATATATATATTCTACTACTTGTGTTCGTTTACTCGCGACAAGCGTATCTAATACAACCTCATAGATATCGATATACTTAGATTCGCTTGCAT
>JAITLB010000079.1 GCA_031278175.1 Christensenellaceae bacterium | reverse complement strand
AGCCTTCTAAGTTAACAGGTATGACTGCTGCTGTAGCAAAAATAAGGAAAGCAATTGAAGATAAAAAGAAGATAGTAATATTTGGCGATTATGATTGTGACGGTGTTGGAGCAATAGCTATATTGTATTCCGCACTATCAATACTAGGCGCACGTGTCGATTCATTTTTGCCCGTTCGGGCTGACGATGGTTATGGGCTTACACTCGATTCTCTCACCAAGGTAATCGACACGCTCAGCCCTGAATTGCTTATCACAGTTGATTGCGGAACAAATTCAAAGGTAGAGGTTGATCTATTGTTGGATAATAACATTGACGTGATAATAACTGATCATCATGAGATATGTGGTCCCCGCCCTAATTGCATTGTTATCAATCCCGCACAAGATAAAGATATTGACCCTCTATGCGGCGCGGGAGTTGCTCTAAAATTGATAGAGGCTTTGACCAATCGCAAATTTGCAATGCAATATATAGACATATGCGCTATTTCTACAATAGCTGACGTTGTTCCTTTAGTAGGTGAAAACAGGATTATTGCAAGACTTGGATTAGAAGCATTGCCACGTACTAAAAACATTGGATTATGCGCACTACTGCAAAAATCTGGTAAAAAGGCTGGCATGCGAGTAAATTCATTTGATATTTCATTTAGAATAGCACCAAGGCTCAACGCAGCAGGCAGATTGAGTACTGCAGAGAAATCACTCAAAATATTATTAGAAGAAGATTTAAATGTCGTTAGGAACCTGGTAGATGAAGTAGATGCAGAAAATCGCGAGCGTCAAGATATTTGTGAGAGTATTGAGAAAGAAGCGTTTGAGGCACTTGCTAATTATGATCTTCTCTCTCAAAAAGTAATTGTTCTCTACAATAGCAAATGGGAAGCTGGAGTCGTTGGAATAGCTGCAGCGCGCGTGCTTAAGAAATTTAATAGACCAGTAATTCTTATGACGGATGATAAGGATGGATGCATAAAAGGATCTTGTAGGAGTATTACTGGTGTAAATATTCATTCTGCATTGATGGCATGTTCGCATTTGTTAAAAAGATTTGGTGGACATGCAGCGGCGGCTGGTCTTTCTATGCAAATTGAAAATTTGCCGTTATTCATAAAAGCAATAAACAAGTATGTTGATGAAAGCATTCCTGAATCAACTTTTGTATATACAAAAAAATATGATCTCGAAGTGTCGATGTATCAAGTGACACTAAAGTTAGCGGACGAAATTTCATTGTTTGAACCATTCGGACAAGATAATCCGAAACCTGTCTTTTCTGATATTTGTGGTGCATGCAAATTTGAGCGTATAGGAAAACATGAGCATTTGAAGATGCCTTTAAGTAATAGTGCAGAGTGTACAGCTTTTAATTTCTTAAAATATATTGATGTTTTGCGCTCAAAAGTGGTAAAGAGAATTTACTATATGCCAACAGTTGAGGTTTTTGCAGGACGCACAAAAATTAATTGTACTCTTTCATCGTTTGATGTTTCAACTGTTGACCCTACACCTACGGAGTTATTGTTGAATTATGCAAGACAAATAGGAGACGCTTATGAGAAAAAGAATTGCATTGAAAAGAAAAAACCGTTTACACCATGCGGGCTATATGGACATTTAGTAATTGTTTTCACGTCAGATGATTTTTGCAAATTGGCAAACGAGTATCCAAGTTATGAGAAAAAATATGGGGTGCTTGATTCTGATAATCCAATGAACACTATTTTATTGGGGCCCATGACGAATGATGCTTTTAGTTTTTATGGGAAAATAGATGTTTATGGCGCGCCCAAGGGATATGTTGATCGACTAAGAGACGAGTTCTGTGCCGTTGTATGTGACATGGCTGGTGAATCTGTATTCACTGGTGCAGAGTCGCCAACGCGACAAGACATTTCGGAATTCTACTTATATTTCAAAAATATGCTTAATAGAACTCCCCTTTCGATGGATAATGTATTTGATATCATTGCAAACTATGCATCAATGAGCGGGTGTGATATTTTGAAAGCGCAAATAGCATACTATATATTAAAGGAGATTGGAGTTATCGTGTCGAGTAGTAGTGGCGCATTAAGTATTAATAATAAGCAGACAGACTTGAAATTATCAAGCATATATAGAGCTGGACTAGGAGCATAAATTAATGGATGCGATGCAGGCGCTACTAAACAGTTGCGCACAAATATATACTGAAGCTGATTGCCAGTTAATAAGGTATGCAGTCGAATTTGCCGCTGAAAAGCATAAAGGACAATTTCGGAAAACTGGTGAACCTTATGTTGTGCATCCAATTTTAGTTGCATCGATATTAGTTGATTTGAAAATGGATGCTGTATGTGTTACAGCCGCATTATTGCACGATATTTTAGAAGATACTGACTGTGATGAAAATGATTTCAAGAGGAAATTTGGGAATACAGTTTATACGCTAGTGGCTGGTGTCACGAAGTTATCAGGCTTTCAGTATATAGCTGAAGAAGATACACAGATGGAAAATTATCGCAAATTGTTTTTTGCCGCTGTAAATGATATGCGTGTAATTTTTATTAAACTTGCCGACCGTTTGCACAACATGCGCACTTTAGATGCAATGCCAGCAGAAAAACAAGCAAGAATTGCAAAAGAGACGCTTGAAATATACGCGCCACTTGCAGGTAGACTTGGTATTGCAAATATTAAGATAGAGCTTGAAGATCTGTCTATGAAATATTTGTACCCTGAAGAGTATAAAAACTTAGTATCGATAATAGAAAAAACACGTGGTGAGCGGATGGGATTCGTTATGCGGATAGCATCTGAAATTGAGGTATCGCTTAACGAGTTAAAAATAAAAGGTGAAGTTAAAGGCCGTCCTAAACATATATATAGTATATTCAAAAAAATGACACGACTAGGCAAAACCCTTGAACAGATATATGATTTAATAGCGGTACGTGTTATTGTTGATACTATTGCAGACTGTTACACTATATTAGGAATAATTCATGCACGGTGGAAACCGATCCCAGGTCGCTTTAAGGATTATATAGCAATGCCTAAGCCCAACAAATATCAGTCATTGCACACAACAGTAGTCACTCAATTCGGCCAAATATTTGAAATTCAAATAAGAACATACGATATGAACAGAACGGCTGAATATGGAATTGCTGCACACTGGATCTATAAGGAGAAAGGCAGTGTAGCAACAAATGATGAATTTGACACCAAATTAGGTTGGCTTCGCGAGTTCATTGAAATGGAAGATGTAAAGGATAGCAATGAATTTATATCTAACATAAAACTGAATATTATAAATGACGAGATATATGTTTTTACACCAAAGGGTGCAGTCCTTAATTTGCCCATCAATTCCACTTGTGTTGATTTTGCCTACAAGGTTCACAGTGCTATAGGAAATAGATGCGTTGGCGCAAAAGTAAACAGCAAAATGGTGCCACTTAGTACTACACTTGAGAACGGCGATGTAGTTGAAATATTGACAGCATCATCGTCTAAAGGTCCTAGCAGGGACTGGCTGAAATTTGCGACAACCGCCCAAGCCAAATCAAAAATACGTGCTTTCTTAAAAAAAGAGTTGCAAGCGGAAAATATAAAAAATGGAAAAGACATTTTAGAGCGCGAATCAAAACGAAATGGGTATACACTAAACGACCTCTTAGATCTCAAAAGCGCGACCGAGAGTATATTTTCAAGGCACAATTTAACATCTAATGAGGATTTGTTTGCTAGTGTTGGTAATGGTTCTCTTACGGCAAGGCAAATAGTTATAAAATTAATAGATGCACATAAAAAGGACTATGCCTTACATCATCCAGAAGCGCTTGTTGCTGAAATAAACCAATCTTCAAGTAGGAAAATCAAAAACAAAAGATCGAGCGGTGTCATAGTAGAAGGATATGATGATTTTCTAGTCAAATTTGCAAAGTGCTGTAATCCTGTTCCTGGTGACATTATTGTGGGTTATGCCTCTCGCGGCACAGGAGTCTCAATACATCGCAAAGATTGTTCTAATATATCTAATATGGAAACAGAGCGGATCATGAAAGCAGAATGGAGCGAAAGCGATTCATCTGTCTTTGTCGCTCAATTTAAAATTGAATGCAACAACAAAATTGGTGTTTTGAATGAAATAGTATCACTCCTATCACAACAGGGCTATTCGATTTCATCGATGGATTTGCATGTAAAAAACTTGCCGAGAGACCAGATAGGAAAGGCATTTATATCGCTAGGTGTGGAAATAAAGAATATAAACGATATTGAATACATTGTAAAAAAAATACAAGCATTACCCAATATATTGCATGTTGGTCGCGATGGATAATCAATTTTTACCGCTAGCCAACCAAATATTGAAAGTTGTGCAAATTACTCTCAGTTGAGATATTAAATCAAGAATATAAAATTTTCTATATATCCGTAATGCCAGGATTTAACACACTCGCAAATGAATTTATCAAAATTTCACTCCAAGTCTTAAACCTATTGACACAAACAATATTCAGGTGTTGGGATCTGACCTTCCACTTTGGGTTTTAATAGCAAATGTCGCTTTTGACTAGTCCTAACAGAACAATTAGAAAGCAAGCAATGACTATTAAAAAACTCGAGTTTTACGAAATTGTCTGCTAAACTGTTTGCACACACTACATTTACAGTAAAATCAGAGGTTTTAGTGATAGACCGCCTATATATGTACTAGCAAAATGGGTAAAGGCTCAAAGCTGATTTTCATTCATTAAGATGCAAATCCCAAAAGAGCTAGCAGAGCAACTTTTAATTGACTTAATATGTTAAGTTATAGCGTTGCTATAAAGTCCTGGGTAGAAAAATTGCCGCTACTAAGTAGAGCGACAATAATGGAAATATTGCAGAATTTGAATATAATGATCTAAGTTTGAAAATACATACTAAAGCTTTTTGACACTTGTGTCTTAAGTGATATAATATTATATAAAACTAATTGGGATCTTAGTATTCGTACTAGGAAGATAAATATTACATTAATTAATGCTATTACCTGACATATTCAAGTTAGAAAACTTAGGTGGCCCGTTTGCAACCTTAAAAGATGCGACGAAAGCTGGTGTAAACTGTACTGTTTTTTCCACTGTTCAAAACGCAAGATATCATATTACCTCTGAACTTGAGCAATTTTTCGTTTATGTTGCAGGTGACACGCTATCCGCAAAGCTCATTTATGAGGCATTATCCAACTATTTCCCTGATGAAATAGTGTACATGCCAGAGCGTGATGATGTCTTATCACGTGTTAAAGCATATCTATCTAACACACTACACGAAAGAAATTTAGCAATATCCCGCATAATATTTGATAAGAAAACAAAGGGTGTGGTTGCTACAGTTGACGCACTTACGCAATATCTGCCCAACTGCGAGATGTTTAAGAAAGCGGTGATAAAGCTTGAAGTTAACCATGAAATCGATAGAGATGAATTGCTTAGCAAACTAGCATTAAGTGGATACAATCGCACCGATTCTACATATAATGAGGGCGATTTCGTCGTAAGAGGCGACACGATTGATATTTGGCCATTAGATTTTGCTAGTGCTATGAGAGTCGAGTTTTTCGGCGATACGATTGAAACCATTCGAACTATAGATACAACTCTTGAAACAGCGGGAGGAACAGTTGACAACATAATAATCTGCCCCAAATTTGATCTAGCGATTTCACAAGGTGAGAGTAACACTGTCAAAAAAATTCTCGCTGGGGTAAAGGTTACTGCTAATGCACATTTGGCAGAAATAATAGATGGGGTGGTACATGCTTTAGAAGCTAATGAAATGGATCATCCATCAATTGCTTGGATATTGCCTTTTATAAAAGACAACTGTTCATCATTGTTTGATTATATTCCAAATACATCAATAATCGTTTTAGATGATGTTAATGCGATGGATGATAAATTGAAGATGCATGAGCGGGCATACAAAATGCGTGTGGAAAGTTTAATAAATGCAAGCGAGATATTAGATGCGCATATAAACAGCATAATAAAACAAGAAGACCTATACAAAGTTATTCAAACGTACACGCTACTTGCATTCAAGAAATCTGAGACAGACAACCCTATATTTACACCTAAAGAGAAATTTGAAATTAGGGCAACCCCAACGTCTAAATATGATCGCAATTACGTTAATTTGATTGATGATATAAAAGCGATGGTAATAAATGAGATGCGCGTTTTCATTTATGCAGGTGATGTGGATTCTGCCGAATTAGTGAGTAGTTATTTTCTTGTCAATGACATGTCTACAAAGGTTACTTCAGATCCTAATACAAATGCTGAAATTACTATTGTTTCTAAGCGATTGTCAGGAGGATTTATATACCCGCAATGCAAACTAGCGGTGATAGGGACTGATGACATTATAAGGCACCGCATTGTAAAAAAGAAATCAATTGCAGAAAAGAAAAGAGCTTTCGTAGTACCAAATAGAGGTGATTATGTTGTACACGAGACTCATGGTGTCGGATTAGCAGAAGGTGTACAATCAATAGAGACTAGAAAATCAAAACGCGATTATTTTGTTATCAAGTATGCAGATGATGACAAATTGTTTGTTCCTACCGATAAGATGGACACCATTGAAAAATATACAGGTGTAGGGACACCAACCTTACACAAGCTTGGTGGTGTTGAGTTTGCGCGGGCAAAAGAGAGAGTCAAGAAAGCACTTAAACCTCTTGCAGTAGACCTTGTTTCGCTGTATGAAGCGCGTTCTAATAGACGTGGTCACAAGTATGCACAAGATACTCTATTGCAAAGTGATATGGAAAACGCATTCGAATTTGTAGAAACAGATGATCAGCTAACAGCTATTGCAGAAATTAAAGAAGATATGGAAACAGGCAAAATAATGGATAGATTGCTATGTGGAGATGTCGGATTTGGAAAAACTGAAGTAGCAATGCGAGCAGCTTTCAAAACGGTTGTGGAGGGAAAGCAAGTGGTATTTCTCGCCCCAACTACTATACTTTGTGCGCAACATTACAAGACGGTTAAGAACCGTTTAGATCCATTTGGTGTTAAGGTAGTAGTTCTCTCAAGATTTTCAAGTAGAAGTGATGATGAGATTACAATAGAAGCACTAAAAAGTGGTGAGGCCGATATTGTTATAGGTACACATAAAGTGCTGAGTAAAAAGGTCAAATTTAAGGATTTGGGGTTATTGATACTCGATGAAGAGCAGCGTTTTGGTGTCGATCATAAAGAAAAAATAAAGGCTCTTAAGAATAATGTAAATGTTCTAACGCTGTCGGCTACACCTATTCCTCGAACATTACACATGTCGCTCTCGGGGATTCGTGATATATCGACTCTAGAAACACCACCACGCAACCGATTACCAATCGAAACCTATTTTGCGGAGTATTCTGATGAATTGGTAATTGACGCTGTCAAGCGAGAGAAAGCACGCAATGGTCAGACATTCATATTATATAATTCAATTGCTACCATTGAAAGTTATTATAACCACATCAAAAATTTGTTAGGCTCCGATATAGTAGTTTCGTATGCACACGGGCGCATGAGTACAGATATACTAGAAGATAGAATAAATGACTTCTTTTTAAGATATAGTGACGTTTTAATAGCAACGACTATAATAGAAAACGGAATAGATGTGCCAGATGCGAATACATTGATTGTGACAGGATCGGATAGATTAGGGTTATCGGATATGTATCAATTAAGAGGCAGAGTCGGGAGAAGCTACAATTTAGCTTATGCATATTTTACAGTCCCAGCTGGTAAGAAAATTTCTGTCGATGCTGAAAAAAGGTTAAATGCTATATTAAATCATACGGAGCTTGGCAGCGGATTCAAAATTGCCTTAGAAGATATGGAAATACGTGGTGTAGGCAATGTTCTAGGTCGCGAACAACACGGCAATATGGGTAGAGTGGGTTATGATATGTATTGTCAATTGTTGAAAGAATGCATAGATGAAGTAACTGGTATTAACGCAAAGTCGCAAATCGATGTAGAGGTAGTAGTTGATGGTGTTGTATCTATTCCTGAGGATTATATTAGTGACGATACACAGCGGATAAGATTTTATAAAAGTGCATCGACTATTAGTAGCGTTGATGAGAAGAATAATCTATTAGAGCGAATAGAGTCATTATATGGTGAAATCCCAGATGGCGCACGGAACATTGTCTCCGTTTGCATAATAAAAAACATTGCAGCGAGTATGGGTATCAAGAGAGTTGTTATAAAAGAATCTGAGACTGCTTTGTATTTTGCCTCTGACATAGAAACAATCCAACCATCCATATTTAATGCAATTGTCACGTCACGCGGGATGGTTCGTTTTCAAGAGTCACCTCAGCGAGTCATCAAGTTCAATTCATACGAAGTCCTTGACGCAGATAGAATACGCAGGGTTGAAGATTTCTTGTTGTTAGCAAGTGAACACAAGATGGAAAATCTTCACCAAATTTAGCATCAAAGAGGACAGATTGATTGTTGCACGCTAATACACCGCCAAAGCCGTGGGGCGCTGCTATAAATGGACAGCTCAAGAAGTTTTTGCTAAGTGCTGGACTAAATTAATGAACTTAACAACTTGTCATTTGACTAATAGCGCAGTGACTCAAATTCTTAAAGGCGGTAGTTATACTATCAATCTTCCAGCATCGCTTTCAATTACTTTCATAACTTTAATTTCGGATAAAGTAGATGCATCAAGATAAATGTAATACATTTCACCATTAAGCGTAACAGAAAACTCAAATGTGAGTACTTCACGACCATAATCTACTGGAATGACACATAGTCTTTGTGTTTGCACAATAAGACTTGAATTTAATTTTCCGCGTGCCATATCACTAGTTTTGATATCAGATGTTATTTCCCTATCATACGTATGGTTATATATATAATTTGATGCCTCTAGTCCCAATAGTTGGGCAGTATCCGAAGACATTTTCACTTTTATGATATCTGGATAGTATATTATATCATCAAGAACATACGCAAAATTGATATAGACTATAGATTGATTACCGCTTACCCATACTGGTTGCAAATTATGATATCCGAAATTTCCGAGCAATTCTTCTGCTAGTGTGACACATTGTTCTTCGGGCACATTTGAATCCCGTGTGTCAGCAAACGATGAATATTCAACGATCATCCCGCCGCGCTTAGATATTATTACGCATCCATTTCCTCCATGCCAAGTAACATCAAAAACATAACCAGGGATAGGGCCAAACCGTTCGCACAAAAATCTCAAATCTTGAACATTTATGAACTTGTCACGTATTATTTTTGTCGCAGCGTCTATGTCAATATCATTTAAATTTATAAGATATTTTGCTTCACGGTTATCCAGTCCATCACTAAATGGTCCGTCATAGATCATTTCAGGATATTCTAGATGTTCGTCAGTATCCAGTCTATTGAAACAAGCATCCATAATAGAAAGCCTGCCTTTTATGCCACTAACAAAGTTTTTTCCAGTTAAAATTAAACTCGATGTCTCGGATAATGCGTTTTGTATTATCTTAATAGTGCCTCTAATTTTTTCAATGAGGATTATAGCATCAGTAGATAAGATATCATCGCAATCATGCTCAGCAAGATATTTAGCATAATCACCTGTCTGATTTAAAAATTTAATAATTACGGTTATTTCCTCAGATTCGACCGCTAGCTGTGAAAGATTGATGGAAGCAATTGAGGAGTCGCGACAAATCTCATGAAGGAGTTTCTTTAGCATGTTGCTTGAATTTACTACAGAGAGTTTTGATAGCTTAACCTCAATGTTTGAAATAGCATCTGAAGCTTCGTAATGCGCTTTGGCATATAGTCCATCTAAGCGAGTTCTATGGATTTTCTCATGCGTGACTACGATGCCTAGTGTAACACCTAATCCGATAGCAATTAGTATGGCAATTATTAAACCAATTAATAAACCCTTATTCATTTCTCTCCTATAATCCTATTATATAAATTACCACTATGAATTAACGCTAACACTTAGTGAATATAATCATTTCAGGCAATGAAGCGTGCAAAATTAACTCTAACAATTAGAGCCAACATTTCGATTTTATAATTCAAAGGCAAAAAACATGTCTACCAATTGTTAAATATGTTGTCTTGGTTCGCATCCAAGCACTTGTAGCGGTTTTAGGGTTATAGTAAAACAAACAACCCGAAGTTGGATCCCAACCATTGAGTGCATCGTGGGCTGCACGTAGGGCTGAGTCGTTTGGTGTTAAATTAATTTGACCATCACTAACGCACGTAAAGGCTAATGGTTGATAAATTACTCCTGAAATTGTATTCGGGAATTGTGCGCTTCGAACTCTATTCAAAACGACAGCCGCAACGGCTACTTGACCAGTATATGGTTCACCGCGCGCTTCACCGTGTACACAACGCGCAATTAAATATACGTCATTATTGTTTGTCAATGCACCAGTCAAATTAATACCGAGTGCTTTTGCTGTTTTGGTGCCGACTATCCCGTCTTGTTTTAGTCCGTTTTTCATTTGGAATACCTTAACAGCTTTAGTTGTGCTTGAACCATATATCCCGTCAATTGATCCTGAATAATATCCGAGCCGACTTAATTTTGTCTGAATACTCTTAACCGTCTCGCCCTTGTCGCCTTGCTTTACACTAGCAGCTTCACTATGAGTTGTGCTGAGAGTTTGAAAATAGAAAAATAGACTTATACTAATTAACAATGTTGCAATTAAGAGTGCTATAAATTTTTTAGCTACTTCGCGTTCAACCTTAATTTTCATATTGACCTCGCAATTAATTTAATAGTGTATTTAGACATATAGTTTGACCTAAAATTTAATCTTTGCCCAGAGTCTCTCAATTAGAAAGCATGTTTATTTTGCTAATTGTAAGTAACGCTGCATGATAAATTTTCAAGTTGACCTGTGCAACTTGTTTATCAAATTCGCAAGTGATTTCGATATACCAAAAACACTCGCTTGATAAAGTTAGGTGCGCTTCTCGTCTCACATGATGAAAGTGCTTGCAATATAGTCGGGATAGTGTCCATTATATTTTCATAATGATACAAAACTATAACTGATAACAGGCTTGCAATATAATTATTGACATCCGAGCATAATCAATACATCGAACCTGGGATAAATATGTGATGCAGGGCAATGAGTTTGATAGAGCATATTAAAATAGTGGGTAATTGCTACACCACTCGAACACAACAAAAAGAAATTTATAGTGTCTTAGATAGGGATTACGATGGGCGATGCTTGTTTGCATAGTAGGTGAATTGATATGGGATGGAAGCAAAAACTCATTATTCAGTCGTTTGGTCAATCAGAATGCATCGTTTCCTAAATTCCCGCAGCGTACGCGCGCACTGTCAGCGTCCGTTTTTAAGGTTGTGAACATTGTTATTAATTCTAAGCAAATTAAATATTTCATCATATATTGGGAAAGATCTAAGTTTTTTTCCTTAGATGCTTTTTTAAATTGTATATTAGGCGCAACAAATAAATGTGCTATTTACGTACGAGCCATAATACTAGTAATTATAAAATAATAAATTTATTTGATAGCAACAATAATATTCCACAGCTCTAAAAAATTTACGTTGTTATCAGCATGGGCATAAACTGCTGGAATTTAGGTTGTTCGATGTTTAAGGGATTAGGTCGAATACGTTATCGCTATTAAGTCCGTTTATATAACTATCTGGGACACGCCCTAGTATAACATCTTCTGCGATTATGAAATCGGCTATAATATTTACATCAGCCGCGCGAGCAGGAATCAAAATATGTAATTGCGTATTTATACGCAAAATTAATCTATGGATAGTCTGATTAATACCTTCGTTATAAAAATAAGAATTCCACACCGTCTCAGATGACGCAATTATGGATAACTTTAAATTGATATCAGGTCCCCAATCAGAGAGTAATGAGCTACCAGTAAATGCTCCCAATGGTATTGTTAATTCTGAATTGGAGAGCTTAGCAAGGGCGCGTTGTGTCTCAGCTCGAGCGGCTACTTGCATTTTATTTATGTTTGCAGAGTTAGATGTGATTAAGACTACTTCGCCATCATTATTTACTTTATAATCATAGTAATCACCAAAAAAGCTTTCTAAGGATCTTATTATAGATCCAGCTTTATTAATAGCATCTAGTGCCATCACTTTCGCCTCAAATTCGGCCTTTTGCGATACGAATAATAAAACAACATTATTGAAATAAAGGAATATAATCCCCAGTATAGAAGCTAAGAACAGAATCAAGCGGATGCGTCTTAGTTTAGTGCGCTTGTTAATAGTGTACACGCGATAGTATATGCGCTCTACACACTAAATGTTACTAGTCTTGCGTAAAAAGTATTTTTTCATTGTGAGAGCGTCCACGTCTTGCGTGCCAGCTGACTCGCATATAATATGCGCGTTAAGATTGTGTTTAATAAGCGCGTCAATTAA
Organism: Christensenellaceae bacterium; assembly: GCA_031278175.1. Lineage (GTDB taxonomy): Bacteria > Bacillota > Clostridia > Christensenellales > DTU072 > JAITLB01. The sequence continues at coordinate 2,514 of JAITLB010000079.1, read as the reverse complement.
TGGCTCAAAATCGGGGCCGAAAAAAGTATCGGAAAATGTTAAATGCTTCAATTCACCTTTATTCCCATATTGTATTTTGCTAAAGTGGATGTGCAGTTGTGACATTTTATATGCTGGAAGCGAATCGCGATAATGAGTCAAGAGCATCTCAAACGCTTCAGGGTTCTTAGTGTAGTGTCCTAATTCTCTAGCATTCAAATGCCCAAAATCTACACAGGGGTAAAACCTTCGATCCAGTGAACACATTTCTAGTATCTCTTCACTTGTTCCTAGTTGACCATGTTTACCCATAGTTTCTAGATGTATTTGACAATCGTTTATGTTATATTGATCAAGTTTATCACACAGTTTAAGTAAATTGTATTTGGTGGTTTTCATAGCTTCGCATCTTGTTACTTTGCCTTGTGTAGCAGGATGCACTATTATGCGTTGTGCATTCATAATGGTTGCGCATTGTATAGCATTCAAGACATAACCGATGGAGTTTTCGACCATGTTAAAGTCAGGGTTGGCAAAATTAGTGAAATATGGAGCGTGAACGCTCAAAAGTATGTTCGTGTTTTCAAATGCGGATTTTATCTTAGGGGTATTTGACAGAATTGTAGTTGTAATACCACGACCAAACGGGTATTCATACAAATCAATATCCATATCAACACAAGCTTCTACGAATTCGGGTAAGGTGTAACCTTCCTGTCTGTCAGCGTGACCTGAAAAGCCAAATTTAATCATGAGTTGTTCCGTCCTTTTCCAATTGTTTTTTTAGTTCGTCAATTGACTCGAACTTGATAATATCTCTTATGCGTCTAACGAAACTAACAGTAATTGACTTATCATACAGATCCCCGCTAAAACCTAATAGATGCGTTTCAATAGTAACATTTTTAGAGTCGTCAAAGGTAGGCGCTGTTCCAATGTTAGTAATTGATTTATATAATGTATTTGCTATCATTGTAGTAGTGGCATAAACACCAGTCAATGGCAGTATCTTCTGCGGGTTAACCGTGATGTTTGCTGTAGGAAATCCTATTGTCCTACCTCTGCAGAATCCATGTACAACTGTTCCTGTTATAGAAAATGGCCGAACGAGATATTCGTTTGCTAATTGAATTTTCCCCTTAGAAATGAGTTTTCTAATGCTGCTACTTGATATTTTATCACATGATTGACTTCTTATTTCGCCCAAAATTGTGCAATCTAGCGAATTCGTTTTGCAGTATTCGGCAATTAAATTTGCATTGCCAGATCGGTTTTTACCGAACCTATGATCGCTGCCACATACGAATGCTATTGCGTCAAAACGATCAACTAAATGATTGATGAAATCGATAGGTGAAATGTGTAGAATAGCTTCTAAATCGTTGTGCTCGGCAAAATATGAAATGCCTAGCTCACGGAATATAGTCATGCGCTCGGATAAAGTATAAATGACATTAGCATCACTCTTTGTTGAAGATAAAAAGTCATCCGCGAATGTCACGACACCAGGTGTAGCATTTAGTCTTTTTGCTAGTCTAATAGTTTCATCTATAATTGCTCTGTGCCCCAAGTGAATTCCATCGAAATACCCAAGGGCTAAAACTGTTTGACTTGAATTACTGTTCATACTTACATCAATCTTCTTATAATTTTTATATAATCGTCCTCGCTCTTTTCAGCTAGAGCAAAAATCTTGTCATTAAGGTAGAGCACAAAAATTCCTTCTGGAGCATTTTCTAATTGTATACTGACACCATTAAGTAAACGATTTGAAAAACAATCTGATAGATAATAAGTTTGATAGTCACTCAAGAAAGAATCAATTGACATAATATACTCGGATATATTTTGTGAGGCTTCTAGTTGCTCAATTGAGACAGCATTAGCTAGCTTAAAAACTCCGCTTTGCGTGCGAATGATGCGTTGAGTAGCACCGATAGTGCCGAGCTTGGTTGCTAAATCGCGCGCGATTGCCCTTATATAGGTACCAGAAGAGCACTCGATGGAAAACTTAAAAGTATTAGGTGCAATTTCATCAATTAGATCTAATGAGTAAATATTGATGCGCTTAGGCTGCAATTCGACATCAATGTTTGAGCGGGCTAATCGGTATGCTTTGACACCACCTATAGATTTAGCTGAGTATGCTGGTGGAATTTGTTCTATCTCGCCTAAAAAACAGTGGATTATATTCTCAATTTGCTCTGAAGTAACAAGCACATTATCACTTTGCAAAATTTTACCTGTAAGGTCTAGTGTGTCGGTAGTAGTACCAAAGACGATGTCGGTGATATACGTTTTTTTTGCTGTTAGGTGATAATCAAATAATTTTGTAGCATGACCTAGTGCTATAACCAACACACCTTCGGCATCGGGATCTAATGTTCCGAGATGTCCTATTTTAGAAATTTCATATTGTCTATTCTTTAATAACCACTTGACGGCAGTTACGGCTTTCTGTGATGTCATTCCACGCGACTTATTAAGTGTTATGAATCCGTTAAGCATCGTGTGACCTCTATCATTTTAATAATT
>JAITLB010000059.1 GCA_031278175.1 Christensenellaceae bacterium | reverse complement strand
ACTTCAGGAATTGATGCAATAATTAAAAATTCATCTAACGGGAGTTATAAATACAAAGAAATGCAAAAGGATTTAGATTTTAAAATGCATGTCGAGAGACGTGCATCTAGAAGATTATTGGCGCATTTCATAAAAAAGAATAAAAAGCGGTAACAAAATGCTATAACTAGCTTATAGCGCTAAACACTTGAACTTGTCTAAACCTGCACAACGAAAACATTGAGTAACGCTCATCCTTTTGGATGCGATAATGGTTAAATAGGCATATTATGTTAGATGCACTAGAACAAATTGGCACTTAGAGTTATTATCTAGATATCTAAAATATTAAACTAAGAGCGTGTGTTAATAAATTGTAAACCAGTTTATTATAAACCAGATAAAGAATACTACTAGTTACTAGATATTATAGCTCTGAGCTGATGAAAATGCTTAAAGAAATGAATTTTAATAAGCGTAAAGACGAAATAGTGGTAACAGGATACAAGCGTTGAGAATAAGGTTATGCTACAAATTTCAAGCGTTGTGCTTTCCTAGATGGGAATCACGGTTTGGCTCTTAGAATTTATATAAGTGCGTATACTTTCAAATCTAAACAATGCCATATTGACTGGCGCAAATGTAGCGCAAGCGTTAATAGGACATCTAAGAGACTAGAGGTACAAATTTCGGACTTAGCCGAGAATCTAAGAGCGTGGGTATATATATTTGAGTGATAGTCACATAACTACTCTTTAAAAACAAGGTAGTTAGTGTTAGTATTATCTTAATATCCTCATTAGTGCAACAAATTTACCAGACGGTGTGCGACTAGTAAGTGCGGTAATAGACTCTTGAGCGCAAAGCGCAAATGTTGCGTCCAAACATATAAACTAATAATAGGTAGACAAATGGATTTAAAATCAAACTACTCTCCCGATGAGATGCTATTAGATATTATAATAGATCTTAATGCTGATGAAATTGGTGAATTGAAGCGTTATCACTACTGCATGTATAAAAACGAAGTAAATGTGCCTGGATTTAGACCTGGAAAAGCACCCATGCAAAATTTTTTCCGAGTTTATGGCATTGATAAGGCCTATCAAGAAATCGCATTCGATAATTTGCTAGATGCAGTTAAGCTCGCGCTTGAGGAAGCAAGTTACGTTGCTGGACTGATCATTTCATCCGATGATACGTTTACTTTCAATAGATTTGAGCGCGGAGATGGTGGCATTACGTTTGTATTTGGATTTGAAGTAGAAAACGATGTTGATTTAGATCTTTTATTCAGAGGCTTAGGTGAAAAAGCGAAAGTAGAGAATATTTCCAGTTTAAATAAGCATATACAAAGTAATATAATGGCAACATATTACGAGCCCCGTGCGACACTAGCTGAGAATGGTTTATTAGGAGATGATATCAGACTAAAACACGGTGACTTCGTATGGTTGGAGTATCGAATAGTTATGCCAGATGGTGCCAAAATGCATGGCGATGGCGATAAAATGGATTTTATTTGCATGTTAATTGGATATAGTAATATACCTTTGCCAGGTTTAGAAGGTGCCTTATTGGGAAGATCTATAGGCGACAAAATATCTCTTGATCTTGTATTAACGGATAATTTGAAAGGTTATTTTATGGTTCACGATAATTACGGATTCTTACTTTATCCGACTGGAATTAAGATTAGATTACAAGGCATCATTGTGCAAGGATACGAAGCTGTCTTACAGGATGTTAAAGGTGAATTAGTTAACTGTATTAATCAGTATGAAAATGTGTATGAGTTTAAAGAGTGCTTAGATCTGGCGGCGCGGCTTACTCAAAAAATTGAAGAAGATATCAATGATGTTAGAGTTGCAAAGGTCAAACTCATCTATCAAAGATCGCAAACTTGCGAGTTTGGATTGGATCGCATTCAAGATGAAATACAGAAAGCAGCAAAAGATTTATTACCTAACTTGCTAGCCGAATACGAGATAGAACCTTCATTAGTACACGCAAACAAATTGAAAAAGATTGATTTTACTAAAATTTTCCCAGAGATAATGAACGATAGTAAATATGCTGATGTTCCGCTTTCCAGGTTACAAAGCATTCTTTACTCCATATATAAAAATTATACTGCAGGGATGCATTTTGATGACATTGATACTGCTATTCTGCGTTTTGATGTGCATTTTAAGATGCTATACGATTTAGAAGAAAGGTTAATAATAGTAGATAGACTTGCTAAAAGTTGTGTTATAACTGATGTGTCTGTATTGCCTATTTTAAGAGACATTGAAACTAATGTTGATAAAACTCTTATATTAATAAAGAAATTGATAGAAATGGAGTTTGAATTAAGAGGTGGCAAGATCAATTTCTATATTCCAAACAAATATCAAGAAAATGTAGAAATTGAGAAATCTATTAATAATTATACTAACGAAGCCATTGAAGTCGAAGTTGAAGCAATAATCTCAGAAATTGATAAAGCTTTAGGATTGTTAAATTTCAGCGCTGATAAGGAAGCTTTGGCCTTTAAAGCATGTAGGGCAATGCAAACTTGTCGAAGATTTTTGGCATATATTATGCGCGAATAAGTAGTGTTTGTTGCAACAAAGACAACAAGCTAGGCGCTAGTGTGCTGTTATCAGAGCTTTCCCTTATATACACGGGTACTAATCAGAAATTAGCTTTGACTGTTGCACAATGCTCTTAGTAATTGAGCAATTCAAATTCAAAAAGTGTGTGCTTAATAGTCTCTAATGCAGATTCTGGTAGCACGCTTTTTAGAATCAAAATTAACACTGCTGCGATCCGCAAGTTGCAAATCAGATCTAGCATTTAATTCTAGGAATTTAATATGCTAATCATTTGTTTCTTGAAACGCGGGGCGCAGGGAATTGCAAAACCTTGAATTTACATTGTAGTGGTATGCTATATGCTCACGATAGAAAAGAATACAAATTGGGACACTTGAGTTAACTTAAGTGCCCACAAACTAACCAGTAAAATATGCGGGCAGGTGGACAAATGAAGTTTAAATCAAATTATAATCCTAAAGATAACAATTTAGTAATTTTTGTGGATGTTGATGAAAAGGAAATGACGGAATTCTTACGCAAGCATTATGAAAAACACAAAAACGAAATTGCCGTAGCAGGATTCAGACGTGGCAGATTGCCTTTTGAAGTTTACATTAAACTCTATAGTCAACGATTTATCCCTGATATCGGATATGAGTTCATTTTGAATCTTGCTGACAAGGTATCAGAAAACCCATGCTACGTTGGGTATAGGCTTCACTGGAATGATATATCTAAGGTAGATTGTGAACATAATGAAAACGGTGTTAGATATATCTTTCAATTTGCAGTGCACAAAAACTTGGATATTGACATGTTCTTTAGTGATGTTGATATTATAGAGGATGTAGTTCGCAAATCAAGTTTGAATAGTTATATACAACACAAAGTAATGGAGATATATAATGCTAGTCTTAAAAGTGGACTAGAACCTGATAGTGATTCAGAATGGGACACGGATATTATGTTGGGGCGCGGGGATGTTGCGGTTATTGAGTATGATCTGACCATGCCTGATGGATCAAAAATCTTTTGCTCTCGTAAAGAAAGAGCACGCATGTGTTGTTTGATCGGT
>JAITLB010000058.1 GCA_031278175.1 Christensenellaceae bacterium | reverse complement strand
AGATCTGATTGAGAAAAAAATGAACAATGTTCGTTTTTAGCATAATGCATATTTGTGCTATTAAAAATGCTGTATAAATTGCAAAACGAAGATGCCAGGTATTGCACTAGCTTGCGGTGTTGGTTTCAAGTTTTGAGTGGCGGAGCAACTCCTAGTTAGTCTCTAATCGGACAAGTTGGTAGGCAAAAGATTTAGGACACTATTATTAAAATATTTTAGAGGTCGATTGAATAGCATAAAAACGTAGTGCCTTAGCACACAAAACTATCTAGAATTACTTGCTTGGGATTTATCCTACTCTACATGATATAATAGTAGCGCTTAAACTCGTAAACGCACTCGTATCACGCAAAATAGAATTTTAACTTCAATCTAAGAGAAAAATGGACCTAAAAATCTAGACTATCCCAGCAACTTTTTAATGAGTAGTGCTTTGAATTTTTCAGGTTCTTCATTCAGTGGTCCATGTGCTGAGTTTTCAAACCATATCAGATCCTTTTCAGGTGCTTTTATTTTCTCATAAAATGCTGGTATCAACTCTGCAGGTGTATTGTAATCAAGTTTCCCCTGGAAGATATAATACGGCATTTCAAACTCATAACACTGCTCTATGAAATTGTAATTAGTGATCTCTTTCCACATTGTCGACAAAACGAGAGAATAACCTTTGAATATTCCTATTTTGTCGCCTAGTGTGTATTCGCGCGAGAATAGTATCGGCAGAGCCATAGTTTTAAACCATCCGCCACTCCTAGTTGAATTTCCGCCATATTTTTTAAGCACCTTGCGCTGTGTTGTTAGACCTTTAAAACCACCTTTGTATTGCCCATCAACTGGAGGTCCACATTCATTGAGAAGTGCTACAGATTTGGCATCATTAGCTTCAGTTGCACCTTTAAGTGCAAATTCATAACTGACGCGCTCATTTTCAATACCGTTTACTGTTTGACCAAATCCCACATAACCAGCAATATGCTCAGGATATCTAAATGCAAGCATGGTGCCAAGCTCAGTTCCCCAACTACCACATAATATAAACAATTTTTGACATTTGAGAGATTCACACAGATACTCTATAAGCGCCTTTGCGTCATTGATATATTGTGCTAGTGTGAGTGTACTAGGATCAATACCTTTGTATGAACCACCACAACCTCTTTGATCCCACGTTACAACAAGAAAGTGAGAGCATAGATCCGAATGATGCTTGAAAAAAGATGCGCGGTTAGGTATTCCCGGCCCGCCATGAAGCACTAGCAACACTGGTTGTTTAGCATCTATACCTCGAATGTGTATTTTTTGTAGCATGCCACATATAGGCACTTTTTTAATTACGTCAATCATGGAATCCCTCGACTAGATTCTTTCAATACAAAAGAAAAGCACATTTTAACTAATCATATTTTAAGCTATAAAATTAGTCTGTCAACTAATTATACCACAAAAAGAATATATATGTATATAAAGGTAGTAATATAATCGAATATATCGGCAAGTTATAACTTTTAAACCTACTTTTTATAGTTAAATGCCTAATTAACTACTCCTTGTAGGCAATAGCCAAAGCATTTAGAAAATACACGCTCAAGTTTTGCAGTGCTTAAATGCTGACTCTAACATTTGAGATTGAATTTATTCTAAAACCTAAGCAAACTTTATTAGTGTCCATACAAAGCAAGGAGACAGAGCGCGTAAGTCATTTGATAGTCGCAAAAACTGCATTTACTCAAATTGAAATATCCTCTATCTATATTATGCTCAAATACTCGCAAATTATAGCAAAATCGTCTCAAGCAAATAATTAGCAAGCATTCTAATCATTAAGAGATTAAAATCGCGTCCAAAGTAATTTTTAGATGTCGTGGTAGTAAAGACTTTGTTGCTCTACATAAAAACCGCTATTATATCCTCATGCCAGATGCCCCAAAATACACACGCGCCTTTATCCTCAAAAATTAGCATCTAATTAGTGTGTTTCGTGACACAAGTAGCGCTTATATCAATAGGGTATCATCTAAATGGGTTAGCTAAGGTTATATTGATTGTAGCAAATGAGATCGCGTCAGCCCTTAAGTGCATAATCCACATCCCCCCCGCAGTAAACAAACTTCAAAGCAACAGCGCAAAGCAGGAAAAACATATAAACATTGACTGGTGGATGTGAGATAGCAAACGCTTTAAAACTAAGACAAGTATTTAAACTCCACACAAACTGTATAGGTTAGATCGCGCGTGGTGCTATGAGTGAGGTGCGATTATGGTATATAATGGTCTAATAACATCGGATACTGCGGTCTCAAATCGTTAATATGCAACAATTACAAACTAATAGTGTATTTTCTTTAAGAAATTATTGTATTATGTTGCAAAATATGCTAAAATTAGACAAATGCAAAGGAGACTAAAACATGGGAATCCTCAAATTAATAGAATGGTCCGATACAAACAACAGTACTGTTGTTTATAAATATAATATGAAGAACAACACGGTCAATCGCGGGAGCAAATTAACCGTTAGAGAAGGTCAAAATGCCATTTTCTGTCACAAAGGAAAAATGGCTGACGTTTTCGAGCCTGGCTTTTATACCTTAGATACTGACAGTGTACCACTACTTACTAAGTTGATGGGATGGAAGTATGGTTTTCAAGATCCATTTCAATCAGAAATTTATTTCGTAAACACTCGCTTATTTACAAAAACGCAATGGGGCACAAAAAATCCTATTACTGTCCGAGATCAGGACTATGGTGCTATTCAAATTCGTGGTTACGGTTCATTTTCATTTAGAATTGACGATGCTTACGTTTTCATGACTGAATTATCAGGGCCTAGGAATATATTCTCAATTGAGGAAATAACCGATTACCTCAAAAGTATGATAATAATGGGTGTGTCCGATACTATTGCTGAAAGCAAAGTTCCATTCCTCGATCTAGCAGCAAACTTGTTCGAGTTTGGTGATGCTGTAACACATCTATTACAACCGCGATTCAATAAATTGGGTCTTAAAATAGAGCAATTTAATTTTGAGAATTTGAGTCTACCTACGGAACTCGATTCTGTTATGAAAGAAACCATTGCATTGCGCATGAAAAGAGCTACAATGGATATTAGAATGCAAGATGCTCAAGCACAAGCATTAATTAACGCATCCAAAAACCCAGGAGCTGGCGGTTTTATCGGTGCTGGCATGGGACTTGGTATGGGTGCTTTCATGGGCAAAACTATGAACGACATGATGGCAGGGAACACACAGACGGTACAATCCAATCCAGCAACCACTACACCGCAAGTAGCAAGAGTATGTTCTTGTGGCGCAACGCTTCCTCCTGTAGCTAAATTTTGCCCTTCATGTGGAAAGCCTGCACCCGTGCCACGTGCGTGTCCTCAGTGCGGTGTTTTAATTTCTGCAACTGTCAAATTTTGTCCAGAGTGTGGTAGCAAACTATGAGTGATGATATTAACACCTCAAATCCAGTTAAATCTAGCGACACTGATGTCGCAAAATGTCCTTCGTGTGGCGCGAATTTGGTTTTCTCACCCGAAAAGGGTGTGCTAGAATGCAAATATTGTGGCACTCAAATGGAGTTCAATAGCAATAAAAGTTCCGAGCTTGCAATAGATAAACTGTTTGACTCTGCTCTGACATGGGGCAATGATACTCGTGTATTCAAATGTCCCAATTGTGGAGCAAGCGAGATAATAAGCAAAACGGAAATATCCAAGGAATGCGCATACTGTGGTTCTACTAATGTTTTGGAGTCAACACAGATTTCAGGACTTAAGCCAACTGCCGTGGTCCCATTTTTCTTGGATAAAGACAATGCTTCATCCATTGCTGTCAAATGGGCCAAGGGGCGAATATTTGCACCAAGTGCATTTAAAAAGAGTTTATCGCCCGAAGGATTGCATGGTGTTTATACCCCATCATTTACTTTTGACTCTAGAACATATACCGAGTATCATGGTCAATTATATCGCAACGAGCGACACACAAGACGTGTTAACGGTAAAACCGTAGTAGAGACCATAGTCGTGAATTTTAATATTGCTGGCGATCATAACGATGCATTTGATGATATATTAGTACACGCTTCAAACAAAATTGAGCATAAATTTATGCAAGATATCGAGCCGTTTGACACACAAAACAGTCAAGCTTACAACGACTCGTTTATCCACGGATTTACAGCATGGCACTATGATATAGACGGCAAAGAATGCTGGGAGAAAGGCAAAAGAATAATGAGAGCAATCATTAAAAAGCATATCTTAAGTAAATATACTTATGATGGCGTTAATTCTTTTGAGGAAAAAACGCTATTCGATCATAATAAATTTAAATATGCACTGCTCCCGGTCTATGTAGGACATACTAGGTATAAGGAGAAGTTGTATAACTTCTTTGTAAATGGTTCAACGGGGAAAACTACAGGCAAAACACCTCTTTCTCCAATCCGTGTCACTATTGCTGTTATCCTAATCTTAGCACTAGTGGTGTTCCTTGCAGTAATCTTGCTAAATTGCGTTGGTGTGCTCTCCCAGTAAAACATGATTTTGAGTATTAACTCGGGTCACTGTGGAACTAAATCAGAGTGCTGGGGGCATCAAAAATTTTGAAACTTACTACAGCGCGCTTCAAAAGCGGAATTTGTAGTAAGAGCAATACAAAATTACTAAATGTTGCTAGTCTCTCAGGATTTATACATCTAAGAGCGCCTAATCGGTCTACACGTGAACTGTGAGCACACATAACAGACGCTAAGTATAGTGGCACCTCGCAACTATAACTTTTCCAAAACACTTAAACCATACTCAAATGGTTACAATATAGAGGTATAAAATGATATATTTACTATATACAATAATTGGTTTAATTGCATTGTCAATAATCATACTAATTATACTAAGACCTAAAAAAGACAAGCGTGGCAAAAATAAATCCACGGGTACTGGTTCGGATGAGGTCTATGTAAGCAATGGAGTTAGATACACTAGGGATTCGAGCATCTATGCTGAAAACAACATAAATGTTACTACAGTAGAAGGTGATCGTATCCTACAACGCGGTGATTCATATAGGGTCGATGTCGGGAATTATGTAGCTCCTGGTCATTACACACTACTATCAACCGCAGAAAACGCACAAACGTTTAATATAAGGTTGAGCGGTTTTGTACGAGAATTTTCTCACGGGCAAACCGTCTCGCTAGCTACTGGCGATATTATATCTCCAGTTTCAAATTCAATAATTTTGAGGTAATAAAATGAGCAAATCATTA
>JAITLB010000057.1 GCA_031278175.1 Christensenellaceae bacterium | reverse complement strand
TGAACAAACGATTCGCCGACTAAATATTCTGTTTTAAATGAATTTTCTGGCAGTGAAATACTGTTAAGAGGCGCTACCCCAACATTAATTACAATTTCGAATTGATATTTTACTGAAGGTGCAGTCTTATCTTCACTAAATGTATATTCAATTCCTACAGTCTTAGATCCTGGACTCGTTGTGTCAAAACCAGTTAAGTGGGATGCTTCAATAGCGCGTGTTATATTTGTTCCATCAAAAAGACTAAATATTATAGTAGCACCAGCGAAAGCATCCATTTCTGTATATGTAGTGTTGAACGATTGAATTGTTGCCGCGCTGAATATGTTTCCAGATACAGTGATATTAAAAGATGTAGTTTTGCCTTGAAATGACACACCTATGGATTTTGAACCTATAGTAGTCGTGTCCCACCCCGATAACATGCTTGAAGATATAAGTTGTTCTGTCGCGGCACCACTTTCCCATTTAACAATGATAGATGCACTAGTATCGTTGAACGATTCACCAATCCCGTAATGTGTCTTTGTTGAGTTTTCTTTGATTGATATCTCTTGTATAATATCACTGACAGTAATTTTTAATTCTATTGTCTGATTTCCATAAGCAACCGTAACTGATTTCTCGCCTGGGCTGGTTGTATCAAATCCCGTTACCATGCTTTCAGTTAGATCAATTGTTGATGTAGAATCATCAGTGTATGTAACTATAAGCTTAGCGCTTGATGGAAAAGCATCACCTACAGCATATGTATTACTAAATGTACCTTCCTTTATAGCAATATCTTTAACTGTTGGATTAACTTTGCAAGCGACAAAAGCTATCATCATTAGTGTTGCAAGTATCATTATTAATGCACAAAAAACAAATTTTTTGCGTCCAAAATGTTTGTTTGATATAGCATCCATGTTTGAACTTGCCGTGCCATTATAATTAGTATTCATTTGAACCTCCGTAATGCGAAATTTATGCATTAGAAATAAGGATGGTATTTATTACAAATACCACGCAGTACGGTTTGAAAAACCACAATTTGAATGTATAATTTTTATATCCTATATTATAGCTACGTAATTCAACTATGTCAATACGATTTGCAACACTTTTTAGGCAATTGGTGGTTCTCTACTTTAGTAATTTCAAATGTTAGTTTTATATGTAATTGATTCATCTAAACTAGCAAAAATGTCAACCTCCAGTTTAGTGCTTAATACTGGAGGTTGGTTTGTTATTTAGTGGTTAATTTGTCATTTCGCTATAATAATTTAGTAGATGCTGCGTTTGTATTGATATTTCGTGTGTTGCATTTTAATCAATATAAACAACACTGGCATACCAGTTGAGAGGATTATGATCAATGAAATTCCAATCACTGACAAAGCTTGCTATTTCAGTTGAACTTTTATAGACATAAATTGTCTCAAGATTGTAGCATCGGTAAAACGCATATGCCTCAATACTCTCAATCGAAACTGGAATATAGATATCACTCATATTGCAGTTGAAAAAAGCATATGACGCAATTGACTTAATATTCCCTAAATCAATTGAAGATAAATTCATGCAATTTGCAAATGCATAAGTCTCCACGCTTTGCACGGTCTTAGAAAATATTACACAAGTGAGAGCAATTTTATTGGCAAAGACAGATGCGTCTATTGTGGTCACACTATCAGGAATTGTTACTATACTATCATTCCCTACATAACCATACAAAATACCACTATTATCCACAATAAATCCATCTCTATCTACTATCGACAAAGAATAGATCTTTAGTGCCCATTTTGACCATGTAGCATCAAGCATATATTCGTTTACATACATATCTGGCACTAATATCATATTAACACTCATAATTGCATTAGAAGGAATATCAATTGGTGGGCCGTTCAAAATAACCGAAAAATTGTTTGAAAAAGAGCAAATACTGAGACTCTCTAGCACTTTTACTGAGCTGGGTATATTTATTACTGTCAAATTTGGACAAGCAAATGCGTAAGACGCAATTGATATAAGAGTATTGGGTAAATTGATATGTGCTAAATTAGAGTCTGCAAACGCAAAACACTCTATCTTTTCAACACCATTTTGCAATGAGACGGTTATTATCTGATTGTTCCCAAAGAATGCAAATCTGCCTATTTGCTTAATTGCCGCATTAATCACCAAATTTGTACTAGATCCAAAGTATCGCACTAGACACTCGTTGTTTTTAACTATACAACTATTATCTACATAAGAAATGTCGGCTTTAGATATCATATACTCGCTCACATCGCACCAGTATGGGCTTGCTTGATATAAGTTAATTAAATTATCATCCACAATGATAGCAGCGACACAGACTTCAAATTCAGTAATTGATTTGAAAATAGGCGCGCCCAGTAGTATGACATCTTTGGAATTTAAAGTTAGCGCCACAGGGCAATATTCGAATGCTAACTCGCCAATTGTTGTTATTGTAGAAGGTAGCGTCATTGTTGGTAATGCTGTACATTGCCCAAAAGCGCTATTCCCTATTTTTTTAATTCCCTCTGGCATATCAATTTGAGTCAGCTGAAACCAATTGTAAAATGCAAAGCTTGGTATCTCTTTGATCATCCCTTGCATAATTGTTACTTTTTCAAGAGTTGAGCGGTGTGAATAGTCTATACCATCATAGTCAAAAAAATATTTAAGATCAAATTGATTGCTGTGTGAGAATCCGATAAATGGGATTGTTAAACTCTCAATCCCAAAACTGTTTTTGAATATGTTTTTTGCTACACATACGATTGGTGTATTATTATATTCGACTGGGATTGTTACATCCGAGGATTTTCCAGTGTGTTTAATGATCATATAACCAAAACTAAACTCAAAATCATCTACACCTGCTGGCAAAAGTTCTTGAGGCACTAGTATGTCATACTTTTCATCAAGATACAATAAGTCGTAGTCGCCATCATTAATTACACCTGAGACGCATATCTCAATTAAAACACTAAAATCTAAAAATTTAATTGTGTATGTCTTTCTACCTGGCATGGACGTGTCAAACTTGCTATCAAACATATCGTTAGTAATTGCAATTTCCTGTGCGGGAAAAGTTGCATCGTCAAAATGCACTATGAGTAGTGGGCCTAACAAAAATTCAGAGTCCTTTTCATATACCAGCAAGGATTGAATATCTGTCTCAATGTAGTCAATGTCTAAACCAACATAAATATATGAACTAATTTTATATCCACCATAGACTAATTCTACAGAGTAATACCCCTTTCGTGCTGTAGAAAATCCATTGACCATTGAATTGGTTAAAATGATACGGCGCTTTGTTATAGTCACTGTATCGGAGTAAATGGCCCAAATACTACCCGAGATGGCAGTGTCGCCTATCTCATATTTATACTTGAAGCTATCAATCTCAATTCCACATAATTCTATAACACTAATATCTCTCTCAATGCTCATACCACAATAGTTAATTACCACAGTCAATTTAGCACTTTTGATTGTAGAAAAATTTGTAATCATTGTAGTGGTGATAGGCACTCGGATACTCTTCCCGCTAGCATATCTAGCGATGATCTCGCAAGTGGTTAATTCCTCACCGACAAAATATTCTCTTTTGAAGTCTGCGGTAGTCTCAATAGATTCTAGTGTATCCTCTAGCACGTCAATTATCATGTTATGTGTGTATACAACGGCTGGCGAATTGCTATCTTCGCCAAACGAATATTCAATTTTGACATGCTTTTCACCTGATGTTGTCGTGTCAAAACCAATTAGGAGATTATCTCCTATAATTCGTTCAATATATATGCCACTAAAACCAAGCAGTTTCAATGTAGCGCCCATAAATGAATCTCCAGTATAATATTTTGAGTCTCCCGTTTCGATTAGCGTAGAACTAAAAATATTGCCTGACACAATGATATCAAATGAAGTTTTCAGACCACAATATGAAATTTCGATGCTTTGGTGACCGATAGTGGACGTATTCCAGTCTACTAGCATCTCGTTTGTAATTGGAATTTCCAAATCATCGCCACAAACCCAATCGAGAGAAAGTCTAACATCACCATCGCTAAACCGCTCACCTACACCATAATATTGTTTTGCTTGCTTATCCTTAATCGATATTGCATTTAATTTGTCAACTACTGTAATTTCAAATTCAACTTTGTGCTCATTGTATGTTATCACTACAGTCTTAGTCCCAGGGGTATTTGTATCAAATCCCGAAATCATATCTAAAGTTACATCCACGATCTTCTCAGAACCATCACTGCGCTTGAGTATTAGCTTAGCGTCTGAAGCTGGTGTGCTACCAATAACATACGAAGCGCTAAAACTGCCTTGCTTAAGACAAACATCTTTAATCGTGGGCTTATTTGTTCTGCACCCAACAAATACTATAAGCATAGTTAATGTCAGTGCCACTATGGCAATACATATTGCATATTTGACCCGTCTATTATGCTTATTTTCATATGAGAACACAGTTGTTTTCTCCCAAATACCTTTATCATTATACATTAAAGTTCTAATAACTCCTTCATTCAATTAAAATATGCTAATTTAGAGTCGAATGTGCATGTCATGACTACATTTTGATTTTTAGCGATCGCTACATTTAAGTATATGCTTGTTGTTGTGCAAATTTAATTCAAATCTGTTTTTTAAATATCTTTTGGGACAATTGATTAATGGTTCTCTACTATCACTGTATTGCTTTTTAAAAACTGAAAGTAGCTTAGGATTATATGAGAGGCGATTTATGAATATCTACTCTAACTATATTGCATTTCTTGAATGCTGCATATTTTTTCGCCAAACATCTCTTGAATGGCTTAATATAATCTTTAGTACTCACTAATTATTAAATCGCAGTTCAAGGCAAAGATCTTAGTAGACAGATCAATCTCCAGAATGTCAAGCTACAAAACATATAGTTTGATCTCAATTACTGCAACAGAGCATTAAACACAAAAGCAAAATATGATTAATACAGTTGCAGATGTATATGTTGTTTAGTTTGATTTTAGTGTATTGCAGGCATTTAAATGTCATATATGCTATTCGTTATTTGTTGTAAAAACATCAAAATTGCACGATTATATTTGTGTTAGCGTAAACATTCAATTTAGCGATACTTTTATGAAAATCAATCTAAAGTTGCAAAGGGCATACTCCAAGCAATTTAAAACATGCTTCTTATGTCTTAAATATGACTATTATATAAACTGTCTCTTAGTTGAGAGTAATTCAAGCATGTAACTAAACATCATAGAATTTTGCTTGTAAAAATATCTAAATGCTTAATCAAAAATATATGTTTTGAAAGAATGCAATATGGTGGTATGTCTCATCTCTAAAAGAAAAAGCGCGATATTCTCGCGCTTTTTCTTGTGTGCCGAGCATGGCACAAGTCTAAGCGGTGGAAGTCCGCAGCGGAGGTACTCATAGCCAACCGCATAGTGAACCCCAAGGTGCGTATCGTGAGGTATGAGCTGAAAGC
>JAITLB010000232.1 GCA_031278175.1 Christensenellaceae bacterium | reverse complement strand
TAATGCGCATTAACTACACCTGGATGCCTCTCAGTGATTCTATCACCTGAAACATTTGATTGTGTTATTTGTATTTTGTCTTGAAAGTTTAGAGTAGTTTGTGGTAAAATAAAGTGAGTAATTCAAAGACCACAATCTATTCTAAATTTGTAAATTTGGAGTAGATGTCAAGGCTGACTCTGCGTTAAGCACAGCAAATTTGAGCACGCAAACACACTGTAATGCTAAGATTACTTAGTTATTATTGACCGACTGTAGTAAGCCAAAGAAAATCACGAAAGATGCTGGTGCGGTGCTTTCAACTGCCCGCGGCAGTGATTAGTTAGGCATCAAAATCAATTAAAATGTGTGGCACCCCAGCGTTTATGCGATGCGACAATTTATTAGCATGTCTTATGTAAAGGTAGTATTACTAAGCGCACATAACATAGAATTTAAAACTGGAGCGATGCTGCCGCTTGCAAAGTGTACAAGCAATTTAAAACACTCTTGCAAGGCGCATACAAACTGACCAGTCTAAAATGTTCGCGAGGATTCAAAATCCACTAGAGCAAATTTTGAAAGGTCGTGCCATTGTTTGCTCTTGTAGTGTGATATTTGCTTGCATGGGGTGCGCACTTACACACTAGATGTTAGTGTATAATTCACCACTTCAGATGCGATGTTTGCTTGTGTAGGTTGCTTATAAGGCAAACAACTAGCCCCAGGCGCGCTTTGTTAAAGCAGTGTGGATTATTTTATCAGGGGCATTGTTTAGTGTCGGATTTAAAAGCGCCCATTGCATTTAAATTAAATTTGTGGATTGGGGATAGTGAATCAAAAAGCTAGAGATAGGATCATATTAACATGATCTATTTCCAAACGCATTTTGTATCTTTATTAATCGGGAGTTCGATATGATAGTGCTATTAGATGAACAAATTAAAAGACTTAAAAAACTTGTTTATGCAACCAAGTCAACTGTGTTTTTTGGTGGTGCTGGTGTTTCTACTGAAAGTGGCATTCCTGACTTTCGCTCACCCACAGGGTTATATCAAGCTAAGCAGGTTTTCAATAGACAACCCGAATACTTGCTATCACATTCATGTTTTATTAGAGAACCAGAAATCTTTTTTAGATATTACAAAGAAAATCTTGTCGCGCGAACTGCTAAACCAAACCCCGCGCATTTTGCACTAGCAAAGTTAGAGCAACAGGGATATTTATCGGCTATTGTGACTCAAAATGTGGATGGCTTGCATCAAATGGCAGGGAGCAAAACTGTGTATGAATTGCATGGCACTAATTGGCATCAGTTCTGTATGCAATGTGGCGAACAATATAGTTTGGACTATATTTTAGAGCAAGAGGGTGTCCCTAAGTGCAAAAAATGTGGTGGCATTGTTCGCCCGCAGGTCGTATTATACGAGGAAAGTTTGCCATTTTGTGCATGGGATGGCGCAGTGCAAGCTATAGAAAGTGCTGATTTGCTCATAGTAGGAGGAACTTCTCTAGCAGTCTACCCCGCAGCGGCATTGCTTGAGCATTTCAATGGTAGCAACCTCGTTTTAATCAACAAAAGTGAGACTCCAGCGGATAATAGGGCGCAACTAGTTATTCGCGATGCTATCGGCAAAGTGTTGAGTGCAGCAGTAGAAAATGGTCACATACTTAAATGTTAAGGGCTTGTAGCAATTGAAATATTAGGGCTTTAGCCGATAAATTAATTAACAAGAGAACATTTGAACGCTGTAATTAAAGATTTGCTTAGGTCTTTGCTCATTGTTTTGCTGTATTGCAATCACTTAACTTATTTCTGGTATAGCCACAGCATCACCTAGGTATTTTCCGTCTAATATGCTGTATGCTGCAACCTGCATGAAAGCATCTATTGAGTTAGGGCGCACATGAACTGTTAGATCATTGTTGACGGATCCTGCGAAAGGACTAATTAAGAAGGATCCGATTGAATTAGGAGGGTATGCCCTATATATATAAACGTCTTTCAAATTTTGGCAGTATGCAAATGCACCATCGCAAATGTAATCGACACGTGTACCTATATAAACGGTTTCAACAGAAGTACGGGTGAATGCCTCTGCTGAAATAACCATGCCAGTATCATCGGGGTTAATATAGACTAAATTAAGTGCTGAGTTTTGAGAGAATGCGCTTGCGTTAATTGTTCGAATAGAACCAGGTGCGACAAATTGACTTATTCTTGTACCCATGAACGCATATGATCCAATATTTTGGAGTGATGTGAGCTTTGAAAATCCAGCGTTGCTCGTAGAATTAGTATACACCGCTGTCAGTTTATTGCAACCAGCAAATGCATAGGAATCAATTGATGTTAGGGATGAGGGCAAAATTATGCTCTCTACATCCTGATGTGACACATAAGATCCAATTGCTAACACAATTCTAATTTCACCGTTTTCTGATGTAGGGATGTAGACGGATCCAGGGAAATATGCCGTTGCTGGTCTTGAATCCGCTTGATATAGTGTATATGTCAATCTAACACCACCATCAATTTCTTCATATCCAAATTGTGCACCGCTATATGAGTCGCGCAAAGTTAGGTTTTGAACAGCATACATTCTAGGGCATGCCGTGGCATTCCATCCATTAGTCCTATATGCTAACACATCTGGAACTAAATATTTGACGTAATTAGGTGCTAAACCTTGTTGCCCTGCTGATGAAAAAGTAGGTGCTATTATGGCATTCAAATAAATAGTCGATAATGCAGTATTGCCATAGAATGGTGATGCACCGTAAGTTGAGAGTGCTTGACTAGTTAACCTGACTGTGGACATTGCCGAAGATTGGAATGCATAACTACCGAGAGTTCGCAGTTGACTGTTTTGCCCAAAAGTAATAGATTTAAGCGTAATAAAATTTGCAAATGCGGAATCTCCGATTTTCTCTACGGAATCTGGGAATGTTAGCGACTCAAACTTTGAATTGCTGTTTGAGAAAAAAGCGCGATCTCCGATCGTAATTAAACCTTCGTGCATGTATATGTCATAGTTCTTATTAGTAGGGTTTAAACCGACAAATGAGTCTTCGAATGCTGAATTAGAGATATAAGGTATTCCTATATCGGATGCCTCGCCCTTTTTAAACTGTGACAGATTCATGTATGCGCAGGTATACACATTCAGCAGTGAAACGGAATTAGCAAAAGCACTCACACCCATGAATTCAAGCGATGGGTCGCGCTCGAAATATATCCTTTCAAATTTTGAATTCATGAAAGCACGGTCGCCAATGCTTTTGACACTATCGGGTATGAATAATGTAAGTTCTCTAGTTACACCACCAGAATGATCAGGGACATCACCTGCAAATGATACTCGTGTATGCCATCCTGTCCCTAAAAATGCATCATTGCCTATCGTCTCAACGGTGTCGGGAATAAAGAAATAAAGCGACCCACTATATAACGCTGTCCAGTTTGCAAAAGCTCTGTTTGCTATTGTTTTTAACTGCGACTTTGTAGGTGCTGGATTGTCTTCTGTAACTGTGTCATCGTACAAGTTGAAATTGATCTGCCCAGAAAATCCTTCAAAAGCGGATTCGCCAATTTCAAAAATTGAAAAGTTAAGTGATAGTGTATTAAACGATAAATTCTTAAATGCGTTTGCCCCGATCGATTTGATAAAGTATCCGTCAATTGAATAGAAAATAGTTAGCTGCGTCATGTCCCGACCAGTTTCTGTAACACCTTTAATTATTGCATATTCATTTTCATTTTCATCTTGGGCTATTTCATATATGAACAAAGGCTCGTAATATGCCCATAAATCCAGATTGCTTTGAAATGTGTATTTGCCAGTGGGTTGCACCTTAGATCCTTGACCATTAGGCAATGTAAACCATCCAACAAATCCATATGCTGGCGCACAGAAATCTAGAGAGTCTGGATATAATGCATTGTAACCCATTTTTGCATTAGAGTAAATATTCAAGCAAGTAGCAAAATCCTCATCAAGCACAATTTCATGTGATGCAACGACCCAAAGTAGATTATCACGCGTCTCTACTACACTGCCTATGGCAAGTTTTGTGTCGTCAAGAATGTACGAGTCGTCAATTTCAACATGTGTTGTAACCCTGAATATGGGATTAATTTTCGCGTGAATAGTGTTATTTGATGTTATATTTAAACGATAACTTTTACCATCCTTTTCGTAATACATATCAGAAATTTTTAAGTCAAATTCGCCCTCGGATGTTTCTGTCTGATATATTAGAGACAGTTTTGTAAAATCATCTGACGTAGAGAATTCTACATACAAGTCAGGGTTAATGCGTGTAGAGTAGGTAACATTATTGATTTTAAAGGAAGTAATGGGTAGCTTTTGCGAATTGAGTAGTTTAATTTCTAGGTTTATAACCTCACATACACCGTCCGTTGCCGTTAAATATATAATGCCGTCTTCGCTAGGCAAAGAACCAGTTCTAAACCCCACAACTCCAATAAGCGTGGGGATACCACCTGTGTTTTGGTTGTTATCGTTCTCGCATGCAGTAAAAGTAAAAGCTAGCAAGAAAAATAATATAGAGGTGATATATAATAGCAATAATTTACTTCCTCTTACTTTTATCATGTTGTGCAGTCCTCTTTTTAATCAATATGAATATAACTATTACTATGCCTAGACTTCCGACACCAATTCCGATATATAAGAAAATTTCACCTGTCTTTGGTTTGTTGTTTGGTGTCGATGTATTCGTTTCATTACTAGGATTATCATCTGTATCTTCGTCATCGGGATCACTGTCATCGGTGTTGTTTTGACGGCGGACAGTGATAGATTTACTAGTGATAATAGTATCATCCAATTTAGTCATTATTGTATAATCGCCTGGCTCGGTGATTTCATAAATCGCGTTTTGCCCTATAATAGCATCATTTAAGTATACAACAATATCTCTATAAGCCGCGCTATTAGTTGAGAAGAAAAAACGCAAAGTTGTTGAGGAATCTGTTAAGATATAATCACCATTTGATGCTATTTCATCTATACCTATAAGATTTAATATTACGTCTTCGGGTGTAGCGTAAAATTCAATTTCATAATACAAGTTTATTACTGTAGCAAGGTTGCTAGAAGTCGGAATGAATGTTACACCATACGATGATATGCCGAATTTGCGAGTGGGTGTGCCCTCATATACAAACGTTCCAGGCACACTGACGTTTTCAAAAAGAGCTTCACCATTTGGAGTTGGGAAATCCGTCTGTGACACGTCACTAACAAATGGCAGACGCGTGCCTGTAGCTAAAACAACGCTATCAATAGTGTTCTGGGTTACAGTTATCATTGCACTTAGTTCTAAAGGCGCAAAATATTGTTTTTCGATTGTTATTTTAATTTCGTGTATACCGACATCTAATACTTCAGTTTTTGAAATATTTGTGTTTTCGGGTAGACCATATAATATAGGCTTGAAGTTAGAAAGCGTAAATGGCACAGTAGCGTTTGGGAAAGAGACACCAGTAAATGTCGCTAAACTGACTGTAAGCGTTGCCTGTACTACTGTGATTTGATAATTTGTTGATGTTGCATTAGCAAGTATAGTATATGTTCCAGGAATGCCATTTGCCGAATAATAAGCATCCATGCTTGGTTCAATTTGATATGCGGTCTCCCCGTCATCATCTAATTGAGGGTCTAAAGCACCTCTAATGGCGGGAAGTGGGTTGCCATATTGAATGTTAATGTCATAGAGGAGTAATTTAGCTGGTGCTTTTTGAATGGTGATGTCAAATGTCAAAGATTCCTCACTAACTGAATAATAGGTAGAATTTACTACTAGCGTTGCTGTATAAACACCAACATTTTTAACAGATGTAGTAAATGTAGCACGCGCATTAACGAGAGCGCCACTTGACGGTCTTTGGTTTGTTGTAGTCCAATAGGCTTCAGCTATTGCCACTTCTTTATCATATAGTATATTGCCAGTATAAGTTAGGGTTGAGTGAAAAGTAGTCGAAAGAGAAGAGTGTGCCCAGTCAAACGTCAACGTGAGCGGATTGATCTTTATTTTATTAGAACCGTTAATAATGTCATATTTGACGTTTTCCTTTTCTGTAACCCCCAGTATGTCGTATGTTCCTGGGGCTAAATATGAAAGCGCACCTGTTGTTATAAAGCTAATTGTTTCCTTAAATGGAAGTTCTCCAATATCGTATTCTATTTCATAACTTATAGCTTGACTATCACCATATGTGCGCACATATTGCGGGACTTCACTGAGATCGACTTTTGCGGTAAATTTGTCGACGGTTATGTTTAGTTTGTTCAAAGTCCCAGTTGCGAACTTATAATTGCTACTTTTTAGTGTCAGCGTAATTTCGTATTGTCCTGCTGTTATAATGTTATTAACTGGAAAGCCGTTCTTGCTAAGTGTTATAGTATATACATCTTGTGCTGTATCTGGGTATATAATATCAAACTGCGGCTCGAATTTAATAATTGGATATATAGCAAGAGTTGTATAGACATATTCTGTTGGGGTAGTATCCAGTTTTAAATCGCCTTTTGCTATAGTAACTATGCCAGGTGCTACTAGTGTTATTGGATTATAGTTTTTGCTAGTTAATAAAACTTGAATATTTGATATAGCACCCGCACTACTCGTTACAAGTGGTGTTCCAGGGAATCCTGTGGTTTTAGTATAAGTTGCGTCCCCTTGAATGGTTGTGTCATTTTGCTTAGCTGAATAACTTAACCAAAAAATATCATTATTTGTTTTGAGTGCAGCATTGAGACTGCTTTTCAACGTAATAGATAAATCGATTGAATATTTTGTTGCTGTGTATGCAACGCTAACCCCATCGGATGTTATATCTATCGTAGTCGCTGCTGATGGAATTACTATGAAATAGGGTTGTAATTGAAGAGTGGCGCGGGTTATGTTAAAATTCCGTATAATTTCTTCGGCAATATAGTAATCATTTTGAGAGCAGTCAAGTTTGATTGTATAAGATCCTACATCAATAGGTGCCGCAATTGGTTGATTTTGACTGTCGAGATAAGAGAGGGTGATGCCATCAAAGACAGAAACGCTTACCCCACCGATAGTAATCTTTGGCGCGAACACTTCGCCTGTATATATAACGCTATTGTTTGTTAATAATACGTTGCGCGTAGTTTTCAGAACGGTGAGTGTGCCCGCAACAAAGGTCACTGTTTTGTTGTAGTTATTGGCATCTGTGGTAGTTAGAAATTGTACAGTTTGAGAGTCAGATGAAACGGTTACTTGATAATCTTGAGGTATCTGTGTTCCCGTGTACTGGCAAGTATAATTAAACACTTTAGTAGTATCTATGCCATAGGGTGTATCGTCAAAGCCAGGTGCTGAATAAGAAACACTAAAGATTGGAATATTTGAGTAGTAGATAGAAATTGAATTTACCTCTACTGTCAAATTAGCAGTGGTGATAGTTAGTTTTGCTGTTCTAGTATAAATTTTATATCCTGTGTCATCGCTTTCAATAGTTAGCGTGTATGTATACTCTCCAACATTTTTATAGGTTGTTTTTTCGTATTCTATATTGAAATTACCCTCTGGTAAATTTGTTGGAACTATCGAATATGCCGTGTTATTGTATTGCACGGTCAAGTCAGCAAACGAAACGGATGACATATTAGGAATGTCAATTTTTGAGACAGTAAATGTCGTGGATTCGCCCGAATTAAATGCATAATTAACTGCAAATCGTTCACCAGCTACTGCAACAGCTTTTATAGTGTAACTACCTGGTTTGCTCCCAGGTGCATATTGTGTTTGATATGATACAGATGCCGAGTTGTATGTTTCATCTTCTATTGTAGTTTGATCTGATAATTTTAAAAATGTGTACACAACATTAATACTTTCCTTATAATTGACATTGTTAGCATATGCCGTTATAACTGCTGGGCAGCGCATCAATTGAAAATCAAGAATGTTATAAATATCGTTCGAATTTGCTTTTAACTTAAATTGAATATCATAATTCCCAGTACTGTCCGTTACGCTGAGGTTGAGCTTGTAAGTGCCCGCGCGAAGTATTTCTTGCACTGTCATCGATGTCTCATAGTATGTCTTGTAACTTTCAATAGTAACTGTCAATTGCAGTGAAGACGGGATCTTTGGTATTTTGAAATAATTCGTATTTAACGATTGTCCATCATATATTTTATCATAACGTTTTTCAAAATCGACATAATCTACTCCCGCAATATCTATATAATCTTCTCGGCTTATGACAATAA
>JAITLB010000034.1 GCA_031278175.1 Christensenellaceae bacterium | reverse complement strand
TTAATACATTCCACAGCGAACAGGAACTCAGAGTGGCAATTGATAAATATATCGATTTTTATAATAATGGTAGATTCCAAGAAAATTTAAAAGGAATGACACCAGCCGAATTTAGAAATCAAGCTCTCGCTGCTTAATGTTTTATTTTTTCTTGTGTCTACTTTTCTGGGGGCAGTTCACGGTGCTTAATGTTTCATTTTTTCTTGTGTCTACTTAACTGGGGCAGTTCATAGCATAAATTTTTCTATGATGTTTTAATAAGTAACACGTTTATTAACAATAATCGACTTAAAAGTGTACCTCAAATTTTGAAAGTGCATTTCAAAATCCTTGTAGCAAAGTACAGCAAGCTAAAATCGCACATAAGTGCCAAACGATTGGGCAGTTCTGCTACTTAAATAATACGAACTGATGGTCAAGTATTAAAGTAGCATGTAAGATGATTAAAAATTTTACTTTAGTAAATAGCCCTCAATTATTTCAAAGTAGCAATTATATTTGACATTAGCATAAAAACATGTTAAATTATTATTCATGAAGTTCGTATCGTTAAATGACAAAGTAACTTCCAGTTTGGCCCTCAAAAACGAAATGCAAGCAAATTCCCTTGTTTTTATCACAAAAAAAATATATATTATTGTGAAATTCCTTGTTTTAGGCATGTTTTTCAATCCTAAATGCAGACTTTTCTTGAAAAAATTGTATTACAAGAAAGAGGTAAAGTTAAAAATTTTTAAAAATAACTACCAGCTCTAAATGTAATTATTCTGCAATAATTGCCCCCACTTAGTAACTACCGCGTAGAGTGTTTTTACCTAATAAGCAGAAACTTAGTCTATGATTAGTTCAATAGAAAGAGTCGATATAACACAAAAAAGAATTTAAAAAGAATGATGAGTATTCATTTTTAACAGCATGGTGTTTGTTCTTTCTATTTTCTTTAAAAGAAAAATATATTATTCTCTTTTTATAAGACCTGGTCTTAGACAAACGTCACTGGGAGAAACTGGGAACATCCCTAGTGCTTTTGCAGTCGGTTCACCATAGAACAAACAAAAAGCCTGGTAAGGTGTTTTCCATTGAAGAGAATCGCGAGCATAAGAATTGATATGTGACATCATTTTATCGATATCATATTGCGTATATTTTGCAATGTTCTCAGTTTTAGGGATCACTTGTCTGATAATCGAATGATTTCTCTCGACATGTGGTTTTTGATATGACGCATATGGATCACAATAGTATATTTTTGTTCGTTTGTCATTTTCGTTTGTGGTTTCCAAACGCTCAGTAGCATTAAACTCAACACCATTATCTACCAGAACGGCGGGTAATAACTGCTCGAATTTTATTGCAACTGATGAAATTTTTAGCAATTCTTGTATTTCATCGAAAGCGCGAATTACCGATTCTCTCGTTAAGTCGGGAATAATACGTGCTAACATTAAATGACAGCGAGGCAATATTAGCGTAAAAAGCGATGTTTTTGTTGATCCATGAACAGTATCACCCTCAGCAAAAAGCGCGTCAGGATTTGCTTGGACGAACCGCTGAAAAGACTTATAATCCCTTTCCGCAATAATTTTATCCGCTTTTTGCGCTGGTTTTTTATTTTTTCTGCGTTTAAAGCGCACTTTACGCGGCCAATCTATGTTCCGTGCCGAAAATAAATTAGCATCAAAATGGCGATATAACTGTCTCTCACAGTAGAATATCTTATTCCCTTGCGTATGACAAATATGTGCTAATGATTGACCTTTTCTTACTAGATCTGAAACAATGGCATCAAGTTCGCAAAATGCCTCCGGGTTTATTCTAACACCAGCACGACTACTCGAGAGACACTGTCTATAAGTTGCGTCAGCTACTTTTGCTTTATAATATTTCTTCTTCAAGCGACAGTATTTCTTACGCTCACAACCATTACAAACGTAAGGTGGTTTAAGTAAGCGCGTACAAGCTGGGACATCGCGCTTATTACACTTTTTGCTACACAGTATACCCGTTGATGTTCTTAACTCACATGTTTTAATCTTTGTGCATGACCGTGTGGCACTTGCGTCTTTGATAATAAAATGAGCCTTTACTTCTTTTGCCACTGTAGAAGGATCTTTATCGATCTCAGTTGCGATAGTTCTGAATGTGGAACTATTATTAAGCATATATTCGATGGCATAACGATTATCTAGAGTTAGATGCTTATACAGGAAAATCTCCTCCTAGAAGAGATAAATAAATTATAACACCAAACGCTGAAATATTAAAACAAAATGTCACTACATGAGAGAATTTCTACATTTTTTAGCAAATTTTCACCCAAAAATAAATTTCATTTTTGAGGGCCAAACTGGAAGTTACTTTGTCATTTAACAATGAAGTTCGTATTAATCGTTCTATACAACTTCAAGAAATATTAGCTTAAGAGGTATAACTATGGCATTGCCTGTAAACGTTCAAGATCTAATCCATGGGCGTAGAGTTGAAAATGGAAGAATCGAATATAAGAGAAGATTTAATCCACTGCCTGTTATGCATACAATATGTGCTTTCGCTAATGATGTTAACAATTGGGGTGGTGGATACATAATTCTTGGTGTTGAGGCATTGAATGGTGTTCCTCAATTTCCCGTGTTTGGCATTAAAAAGCATGATCAAGACACGATCTATCAGAGGATTCTTGAATTATGTAATTTAATGCAACCACAATATTCAGCTGTTGTAAGCACCGAGTCAGTCGATGGTGTAGAAGTAATTATCATTTGGGCATATGCAGGTAATGACCGTCCATATAAATGTCCTGTAGGACTCGGCCAAAATTCTACTAAAGCCTATTATATTCGAAAATGTTCGAGCACAGTGAAGGCCACTAATGCTGATGAACGCAGATTGTTTGATACTAGCATGAGTACACCTTACGATGATATGCCAAATGAAAATGCAGAAATTGCAACAGATTTGGATATAAGGTTGATAGAGGGTTATTTAACCACAGTAAAAAGCAAATTGCTTGCGCAAAAGTTAGGACTAAAGGAAATTGCCAGCGCAATGCATCTAATTGGTGGACAAAGAGAGAATCCTAAACCATTGAATTTTGCGCTGATGTTTTTCAATTTTGATCCTGAAAAATTTTTCAGAGATGCGCGAATTGAAGTGGTAATTAAACCCGATCCACGCGGGATTGGGATGAGAGAGAGTATATTTAGAGGTCCCTTAGATCTGCAGTTGCGGAACGCACTAATATACATTAAAAGTACAATTTTGGTTGAGGAAGTGCACAAGCTAGAAAATAGAGCGGAGGCACTACGCGTATGGAATTATCCGCATCGATGTGTTGAAGAGATATTAGTTAATGCCATATATCACAAAGGATATAATGTAAGTGAGCCTATAACTGTCACAGTAACACCAGAAAATATGCAGATAATAAGTTGCCCTGGTCCAGACTTGTCGATTACAGCTGAAGCTATAAAAAATCGCAAGATGGTGTCTCAAACATGTAGAAATAGACGGGTAGGTGATTTTTTGAGAGAACTTGAATTTGCAGAAGGACGTAATACTGGAATTCCCATTGCTCTTGCCAGTCTGAAAGATAACGGGTCAAAGCCTTTGAAGTTTGAAACGAATGAGACAAGAGACTATTTACTAGTAACGATCCCATGCAATCAGTTATTCATACCCAAAGTAAGTGATATTGAAAAAATCGGTTCTACAGAAGACGTAATCCGAAAGATTTTAATGCTGCTTACTGGTGGTCCGAAATCCGCAAAAACAATAAGCCGGGAACTAGACTGTAAAAAATCATGTGACAAAATCCAAAAATTACTTACACAGATGGTAAATGAGAAACAAATAAAGTATTTCTATCCTGATCAAGCAGATCATCCCAAACAGAAATACGTTCTTAAATTAGAGATGTGACAGTCGCAAGTCACAGTAAGTAAGTAATTAGATTATTGAATATCTAATGCACACATTGGACATAGTTTTGTGAGAGTTTTAAAACCACAAATTGTCGAAATTTACCTCAAAGATTTCGA
>JAITLB010000257.1 GCA_031278175.1 Christensenellaceae bacterium | reverse complement strand
TCACAGAGTTTGACTTGAGCCATTTTGTTGGGTGTTGCCTTTTCATTTTCCCATCTTACGACTGCAAGTCGCTCGACACCGATTTTTATAGCAAGCTCGTCTTGGCTTAACGCTAAAGAATCTCTTATAAATTTGATAATTCTGCTAAGATTCATGCAACACTCCGATGACACCATTACTAATATCAATTGTATCAAACGATACTACTTTTGTCAAAAATGTTAATTCGATTTAGCAGGTTTTTAGTGAGCTTTCTCAACATACGCATTTTCTTCGCTCAAGCCGAACCTGACGCTAATTAACAGGTTTTGAACAGAACTGTCTTAACCTGGCAATGGACTTATCTCGGACGCTTAGCAATTTTCTGATACACCGCCCCCGTCTATCTCGCCTAAAAATGCCACGGGATAGTCATAGAGGTTTGAATTCATGAAAAGCAAATCAAACTAAACTATCGAAGTAACAAGCAAATTTTTTTTGAGCCTTAAATTAAGGCATATTTGTGAGAAGATTCAATAAAGCATTGCCTGAAAGCGCAAAACTGGGGTCTTTACATATTAAATCTATTTTGACAGGATTAAATCTTACATTTGTGACAAGAAAATCTCACCCAAAATTATACTTGCAAGGAACACTTCAAAATATAGGATAAGGCAAAGCAATTGGATTGCAGAAAATAAGAACCGCTTAATGTTAAGCTGTGAGAGAACGCGATACAGCGCATGGTTAAATACTCCGCGCTAGACGGTAAGTAGCATAGATTCGATGAAATTCCAGATGCGCAGATCTTGCTTAATCTCTCAATGAAAAACGCGCAAACCCAAAGTTAAGCGGGCAATCATTTTGGGGGTCATAGAAACGTCTACTCTCTAACTAAAAGCCAAATCCAAGAATACAGAGATGCCCACAAAAAAAACGAACCTCGATGGTTCGGGGTTCGTGTTTTACTCGGTTTGGCGGAGGAAGAGGGATTCGAACCCCCGTAGGGTTTCCCCTAAACGGTTTTCAAGACCGCCGCGTTATGACCGCTTCGCTATTCCTCCACAAATTATATAATCCGCATACACATAATATCATATACTGTGAATCCGTGCTTGTTTGTCTTATCATGAAAACAATCAATGAGGACGGTATATAGTCTATCAATATTTGCCTATATTGTCAAGCTGATAAAGATATACTAATCAAAAATGTTGTTAATTTTTTAATTCTTATGACAATGTAGAATTAAATAATCGACTCTATCACTGCTGCTAAACTACTCTTTAATAAAACACAAAGATTCTCTTGCTCTCTTAAACAAAAAAGGCTTTCGCCTTTTTGTTTAAATATAATTTAATTTTAATTATACTAGTTGCAATATAACCATTGAAGCATCATCACCGCGACGCTCACCTAATTTGATAATGCGTGTATAACCACCACCACAATTTTTCTCTTTAGCTCTTGCGTCATATTTAGGTGCATATTCGCGGAATATTTTCTCAATGAGCGGGAACTTAATATCCTTAGTTCTAGCTTTATACTCCGCCTTTTTCTCTTTCTTTGCGCGCTCTTCTGGTATGTTTTGCACTATTGCTAAAAGTCTGCGTCTTGCCGCAAGTTTGCGTGGACCATCATTAACGAAAGCAACCTTTATTTTTTCATTCTTTAGATTGGTCTTAAGCTTATCCACATTGACTGTGTCTTCATAAGTTCTGATTGCTGTCGTTATCATCTTCTCTGCAACTTTGCGAACTTCCTTAGCACGTTCTAGAGTTGTTACTATCTCACCGTGCCATAAAAGTGAAGATGCCTGACTATATACTAACTGAACACGTTGATCAGTTCTTTTCCCTAATTTTCTATTAGATGCCATTGTTCTACTCTCCTAGTCGTCTTTATTATTAAAACCTAAGCCAATGCTCTCAAGCTTCTTTATAACCTCATCTAGCGATTTGCGACCGAGATTTCTTACTTTCAGCATTTCATCTTCGCTTTTTCTCACTAAATCATCAACAGTTGATATTCCTGCTCTCTTAAGACAGTTAAGCGGTCTTACAGATAGCTCTAGCTCTTCTATGCTCATATGAAGTGTCTTTGATTGTCTCACCTCATCATGTGTAATCATAGTATCTAAAGAGGCCATATGATCAACTAGACCAATGAATAATTTCATATGATCTTCCATTATTTTAGCAGCAAGAGATACAACCTCGCGTGCCGTTGCGGCTGCATTGGTTTTAACAGTTACGCGCAACTTATCGTAATCTATCGACTGCTCTACACGTGTGCTCTCAACTTCATAACTAACCGCTACTACTGGTGAAAATAATGAATCAATGGGTATATAACCTATTGGTGCCTTTGGGTTCTTGTTTTCTTTTGCACTTGAATAACCTCTTCCCATGTCTATTGAAAGTTCCATGCTAAGACTTGCGCCCTCATCTAGCGTGCAAATATATGCTTCAGGATTCATTATTCCAATATCTCCTGATACGTCAATATCACCCGCATAAATTGCACCTGGTTCATTCTTAAAGAGCTTAATAACTTGAGGCTCAAAATTATCAGTATTGAAAGATTTTATTGCTACATCTTTGAGATTAAGAATTATTTCACATACATCTTCGCGAACACCTTTAATAGTAGAAAACTCGTGAGAAATGCCTTCTATTCTAATACCTACTATCGCAACACCTGGAAGAGCTGTGCTTAATATACGACGAAGCGCATTACCAATTGTTATTCCATAACCACGTTCAAGTGGTTCAACAACAAATGTCGCCTCGGCTCTGTTTGAATTTTCTTCTACTGAAATTTTTGGTTTAGATATTTCTAACATATTATGAATACTCCTTACTCAAAAATTATTTTGAGTACAACTCAACTATCATGTGCTCTGAGATAGTCAAATCCAAATCTGCGCGAGTTGGTAAAGCAATAATTTGTCCACTCAATGTTGTGGTGTCGAATGTCAACCATTTAGGTAAATTGTTCAGCTTCATGCCTTTCAATTCAACGAATATGGGTTTTTCCCTTTTAGTTTCCTTTATAGCAATGATATCGCCTGTTTTAACTAAATAAGAAGGAATGTCAACTGTGTTACCATTTACTGTGATATGTCTGTGATTGACAATTTGCCTTGACTGTGCACGCGAAGAACCTATGCCCATGCGATATACGACATTGTCTAGTCGGCGTTCAATAAGAACAAACATGTTCTCACCTGTTATTCCACGCATTTTCTCGGCTTTCTCATAGTACATATGAAATTGCTTCTCTAGCAGTCCATAAGCTCTCTTTGCTTTTTGCTTTTCTCGCAACTGCACACTATAAGGAGTAGCTTTCTTTCTTGCACCACCATGCTGTCCAGGTGGAATTGCACTGCCTTCCATTGCGCAACGGCGTCCGTAGCATCTATCGCCTTTTAAAAATAATTTCGCTCCCTCTCTTCTGCATAATTTGCAAACGGGTCCGGTATATTTTGCCATATTTTAATATCCTGTTTCCTTATTTTGGCTCAAAGTTCTATTGGCATCTTTGAGCTGCGACTCCTGTTTTTCCAACTTCACTAGTGCTATAGATTTCACTAGTCTTATCGTTGTACCTCAGGTAAAATTTTGGTATTTATCTTTAAACTTCAAGTTAATGAGAAATTGAAGTTGTGATCTTTAACACAGACAAATCATTCTAAGTGAACTTGCTAGTTAAACGCTTTATATTCATTTCTCTTAACCACGCAAACACTGTCTTAATAAAACACACTTTGTGGTTGTCTAAAACTACAGACGTCTGCGTTTGGGAGGTCTACATCCATTATGGGGTATTGGTGACACATCCTGAATTTTGGTTATTTCAAGTTCGGCTACTTGCAATGCACGTATTGCTGACTCTCTACCTTGACCAGGACCCTTAACATATACCTCAACTCTCCGCAATCCCTGTATTTTTGCGTTCTTTGCTGCATCTTCTGAAACTATTTGAGCTGCAAATGCTGTCGATTTACGACTGCCTTTAAGCCCAAGTTTTCCAGATGAAGACCAGCTTATAACGTTACCAGTCATATCAGTCACAGTGACGATAGTGTTATTGAAAGATGCGTGAATGTGAACTTGACCTCTCTCTACATGTTTAAGATCTTTTCTTCTCTTGATCGCGGTTCTTTTAACTGCTGCCATCTTATGCTTCTCCTATTTCTTCTTCGTGCGGCCAACGGTGCGCTTT
Source organism: Christensenellaceae bacterium (assembly GCA_031278175.1). Taxonomy (GTDB): domain Bacteria; phylum Bacillota; class Clostridia; order Christensenellales; family DTU072; genus JAITLB01. Next base: position 31,357 of record JAITLB010000257.1, on the reverse strand, counting down.
TTGCCTTTACGTGTGCGCGCATTTTGCTTTGTACGTTGTCCACGCACAGGCAAGCCCTTACGATGTCTTACGCCACGATAGGAACCAATTTCCATTAATCGCTTTATATTAAGCATTACATCGCGCTTAAGATCACCCTCAACGCGCAAATTCTCTTCAATATAATCGCGGATCTTTACAATTTGATCTTCAGTCAAATCTTTCACTCTGGTATCGGGACTAATCTTGCATGCATCGAGTAATTTGTTCGATGTTGGTCTCCCGATGCCGTATATGTAAGTTAGACCTATTTCAACTCTTTTCTCGCGGGGTAAATCTACACCTGATATACGAGCCATTTAGTTAAACCTCCAAAATATTTTGTTTCGGTATAATGTTTTTCTCCGGAGAAATCCGTTATACCGGACAGCCGCTCTCTCGGAAGATTGCACAATTTTTTAATTATATCTTAAATTTGCCTTTTAAAGCAAATATTTGAACACCTAATTATAAATGTTCTAGTACAAGGCACTACAATGCTATAGCATCTAACCCTGTGTCTGCTTATGCTTAGGGTATTTGCTGCAGATGACCATAACTTTTCCATGTCTTTTTATTATTTTGCACTTATCGCAAATCGGTTTTACCGATGGTCTTACTTTCATTGTTCTTACCTCTTCTTAGTTTTAGTTCTTGTTTCTGTAAACGATTCTGCCTTTTTCTAAATCGTAGGGACTGACGGCGACTTTAACACTATCACCTTCATATACCTTAACATAGTGAAGTCTCATCTTGCCTGACAAATACGCAAATATCACGTGACCATTAGATAACTTGACGCGAAACGTTGTGCCTGGTAGAACTTCTGTTACGACACCCTCAAATTCGATGACATCGTCTTTTGACATAACAAGATCTCCTTTTTACCTAGATTATATAGAACCATTATAGTCCCTTAACGCGCTTCTAATCTCCGCGTCAAAGATTTTTTTGTTATTCTTTAGCTTTTCAGCGATTTTAGGTAAGCTATCGTTTACAAGCTTAAGATGTTTTAGCTTTTTCAATTTTGGCTTCTCGAGCCGTCGTGTCTTGCCATCAACTATCTTTACGAAATCCGCATTAACTATCTCAACGATGACATAGTACCTGCCACTATCGCGTCCTGACTTAGAAAAAGCTATCGACCCGACATCTAAAGATTCTGCCACCGCGCAACCTCTAATACGTTATTATTTCTACACCATCATCGTTTATGATTACGGTGTTTTCAAAATGTGCTGACGGCAGACCATCGGATGTTCTAATTGTCCAACCATCATTGATATCGGGTTCATCTACATACATCGCGCCTAAATTAATCATTGGCTCTAATGCTAGTGTAAGATTACGAGCTAACCGTGTCCCCCTTCCCATTATACCATAGTTGGGAACCATCGGGTCCTCATGTAGATTGCGACCTATACCATGTCCAGTCAATTCTCTTACTACTGAAAAATTATGCGATTCAACATATTGTTGAACTGCTGAGGCATAGTCACCAATTCGAGCACCTGACTTCAGCTTAGCAATACCTACAAAGAAACTTTCTTTGCAAACTTCAGCAAGCTTGCGCTTATGCTCGGTGGTTTTGCCTACAATAACTGTACGCGCCGCATCAGTATGAAATCCATCCAAGTATACACCACCATCTAGCTTTACGAGCATTCCCTCTTCTAAGCATCTATTACTAGGAATACCGTGTACGACCTCATCATCAATGGATATACACAGTGACGCTGGAAAACCATCGTAGTTTTTGAATGATGGCGTTGCGCCATGTTTTGTTATGAAATCATACGCTTTCGTGTCTAGTTCTTTAGTGGTTACCCCTTCACGAACTTGTTCACTAATATAGTCAAGAAGATCCTTTAAAATCCTGCCCGATTTGCGCATCTTTTCAAGATCAGCTTGCTCTTTTACGTACATCATTTCGTGCTAACCTTTCTTCCACACTAAATCTAAAGTGTTTTTGACTAAAGAAAAAGTGTCTAGTATCGTTTCAGCACCTATGACAGTCGATAATATGCCTTTTTGAGCATAATAGTCTACTAGGGGAGCAGTAATAGCTTGATATACTTCTAAGCGCTTTTTAATAGCTTCTTCCTTGTCATCATCCCTTATAAATAACGTGTTACCACACTTAAGACAGGAGTCTGATTTATGAGAGTCAGTATTATATATAGCACCACAAGAGCAACTTCTTCTACCACTCAACCGCTTCAATATAACATCAAATGGTACACTAATGTTCAAGACACAGTCAAGAGCAGTTATCTTATCTAGAAACTCTGCTTGCACTAGTGACCTTGGAAAGCCATCTAACATAAACCCTGATGCACAATCACCTTGACTTAGTCTAGCTTCCACTATTTTTACTGTTACTTCGTCTGGCACTAAAAGTCCTTTATCCATAAAGGATTTGGCATATAGTCCGATCTCGGTTCCAGCTTTAATATTAGATCGAAATGCGTCACCTGTCGAGATATGAGGTATCCCATACTCTTTAGTTATAAGTTCAGCTTGTGAACCTTTTCCCGCACCAGGTGCGCCTAGCAATACAATCTTCATTATTTTAAGAATCCTTTATTGTTTTTGACTAGCAACTGAGACTCTAATTGTTTCTGGAATTCAAGTGCTACAGACACCACAATCAGCAATCCTGTCGCGGAGAATCCGTTTTGCAATCCCAGTGGTTGGAATCCCGACACCTGTTGCAATATCAGCGTTGGGACTAGTGCGATTACCGCTAAGAACAATGCACCAAACAACGTCAGCCTATTGTTTATCTTTCGCAAGTGATCACTGGTGGATTTACCTGGTCTAATACCGGGTATGAAGCCTCCGTTTTGCTGTAGCATCCTACCTACATCATCGGGGTTAAACTGTATCTGTGCATAGAAGTATGCAAAGAATATTATGAATATGAACGTTATCGGCGCATATAGCTTACCATTAGTTCCTACCCACTCAGCCCAACCGAGTCCAAATGGTGTACTTCCAGCATTAGCAAATTGAATGATCATTTGTGGGAACATGATAATTGAGCTAGCAAAGATTATTGGCATAACACCACTTGCATTAACTTTTATCGGTATGTAGCTTGATTGCCCACCATACATTTTGTTCCCTTTGATTTGCTTAGCATACTGAACAGATATCTTGCGTTCGGCCATATCTACGAATACGATAAAGAAGAACAACACTATAACAAGAACAAAGAATCCTAGCAAGTACCATATACCTGTTGTATCACCTGCAGCAACCTGGTTAGGTATAACCGTCGCCATCGCATTAAATATTGTGGTGCCGAGCGATCCGATTATTCCTATAAAGATTATCAAAGATGTACCGTTTCCGATTCCAAACTCAGTTATACGTTCACCCAACCACATTACTAGAGATGAACCGCCTGTCAAAATGATTACAATGAAAATCATTGTAAATATTCGACTAGCTTCTGACGTACCAAATACGGGAGAGATATAATCATTCCAAGCAAACATTACACCAATCGCCTGAATTATTGCTAATACAATTGCGACATACCGAGTATACTGTGCTATCTTTTTTCTACCATCATCTCCTTCTTTGGAAAGCTTTTCAAGCTTTGGGATGATAAGCGTTAATAACTGCATGATTATGAACGCATTGATAAACGGGACTATTCCCAGTGAGAACAATGTGCCGTTTTGGAATGCACTACCTGTGATTGCTGAAAACATCATCAGGAAGTCGTTGTTCTGTGTCATATCCAGCAGACCGCTTGCATCTGCGTCAACGCCAGGAATTGGAATATAACATCCTATTCTATAAACTATGATAAGAATAAATGTAAAAAACATCTTCTTTCTTATCTCTGGCGATTGAAAAGCGTTCTTGATAGTTTGAAGCATTAAATTACCTCTGCTTTGCCCCCCGCCTTTTCAATTTTTTCTATGGCGGACTTCGTAAATTTGTTTGCTTTAACGACGAGTCTTTTGCTCAATTCGCCGTCACCTAGAACTTTAAGACCGTATGGCTCAATTTTGCCTACTACGCGCTCATCATGCAACATCTCAACTGTTACGACTGTGTCATTGTCAAAGATTTCTAAGTCCTTAACGTTAACAATCGCGTATACAGCTTTAAACTTGTTATTGAAACCACGTTTTGGTATTCTTCTATACAAAGGCATCTGACCGCCTTCAAAACCTGGTCTCACACCACCGCCACTTCGCGCCCATTGACCCTTGTGACCTTTACCGCTTGTTTTTCCTAAACCTGAACCGATACCTCTGCCTAAGCGCCTAGCTGGAGTAACAGCACCAACTGCAGGCTTAAGCGTTTGTATGCTCATCTGATCTTTTTTTTGCGTTTCCATTCTTGCTCTCCTAATCGACTTCTTCAACTTTGACAAGGTGCGCTACTTTTGCTATCTTTCCGCGCAGAGCATTGCTGTCTTCATGAATTCTGGTCGAATTGATTTTCTTGAGTCCTAGGGCAGCAATGTTAGCCTTTTGTGCTTCAACGCAACCTATAGTGCTCCTTACAAGCGTTACTTTAATTTTGGCCATGAAAACCTCCTAATCCAAAATCTCTTCAACGGTCTTACCGCGCAGTCTTGCTACATCTTCAGCAGTTCTCAAGTTCTTGAGACCATCAATTGCAGCTCTTACACTGTTAATAGGATTGTTTGTACCTAGACACTTGGTTCTGATATCTGCTATTCCACTTACCTCTAGAACCATTCTGACAGCGCCTCCAGCAATAACACCCGTTCCGTTTGGAGCTGGTAATAATATTACCTTACCACATCCATATTGACCTAGCGATGCGTGTGGGATTGTTGTCCCCTTAGTCGACACCGTAAACATTGCCTTAGTAGCTGCTTTAGTTGCTTTGTCAATTGCCTCGGGCACTTCTGCGGCCTTTCCAGTACCGATTCCTACTCTACATCTTCCATCACCTACTACAACAAGTGCTGAAAAACGCATTTTGCGTCCGCCTTTTACAACTTTGCTAACTCTATTGACGGCGACCGTTTTTTTCAAAAGTTCATCTTTTGCAGATCTGTCTCTATCTCTATCGTTTCTTGCCATTATACGAATCTCCTAAAATTCCAGTCCGCCTTTACGCGCACCATCGGCGACCGCCTGAATGCGGCCTGTATACAAATAACCACCACGATCAAACACAATCTTTTTAATGCCCTTCTCTAGAGCTTTAACAGCAATTGCTTCGCCAACTATTGAGGCTGCTGCAACTTTGGTTTTTCCGTCTAGTTTTGAGGCGATATCTTTTTCCATGGTGCTAGCTGCTACGAGCGTTACACCACTTTCATCATCTATAATTTGCGTATAGATGTTTTTTAAAGATCTGTATACACTAAGCCTTGGAATTACAGGGGTTCCTGACACTTTGCTTCTTAAGCGCAAATGTCTCTTTTGTCGCTGTTTATTCTTATTCGGTTTATTAAACATACTCTGAACTCCTTACTTGCCTGCTTTCTTACCAGCTTTACGTAATATGGTTTCATCCTTGTATCTGATACCATATCCATGATATGGTTCAGGTTTACGTATAGCTTTTATATCAGCAGCATATTGTCCAACCTTAACTTTGTCAATACCTTTTACTACTAACTCAGTAGGTGTAACTACTTCAACCTTAATATCATCTGGTGGTGTCAAATCCACAGTATGACTATACCCTACAGAAAGTGTTACCTTTCCACCTTGGTTTACCGCTTTATAACCTACACCAGCTATCATTAAAGATTTGCTATAGCCCTTTTCAACACCAACCGTCATATTATATATCAACGCTCTATAAAGACCATGTGCTGCTTTTGCCTCTTTTGATTCGGATGAACGAACTACTTTCAATTCATCGCCTTCTATTGAGATGCTGATCTTATCGTTGGCGATTTCTTGTGAAAGAACACCCTGTGGTCCTTTAACAGTAACCACGCGATCCTTAAAATCAGCAGCTATTCCAGCATTTAACTTTATAGGCAATCTTCCTATTCTGGACATTTCTCTCCTCCTACCAAACGTAAGCTAGGACTTCACCACCAGCACCTAGTTTTCTAGCTTTCTTGTCTGTCATTACACCTTGCGATGTTGATATAACAGCAATACCTAATCCATCTAGAACTTTTGGTAATGCATCGTGTTTTGCATACACACGAAGCCCAGGTTTAGAAATTCTTCTGAGGCCTTTTATGACGCTCTCTTTGTGTCCAACATACTTTAATTCAATACGTATGACATCTTGTACTTTATTTTCAACACTCACTACGGACGCAGATTTGACATATCCTTCTTCTACAAGAATTTCAGCTATTGAAAACTTGATCTTAGAAGCTGGGATCTCAACACTCTGATGTTTAGCTGTCAATCCGTTCCTTATACGCGTTAGCATGTCTGCTATCGGATCAGTTAAAGTCATGATACTATACCTCCTACCAACTAGACTTACGTACGCCAGGAATTTCACCTTTATAGGCTAGTACCCTAAAGCAAATTCTACAAACACCATATTTTCTAAGCACAGCATGTGGTCTGCCACATATTGAGCAACGAGTATATTCACGTGTTGAGAACTTCTGCTTGCGTTTTTGTTTGTTTATCATGGATTTTTTAGCCACTTTATACCTCCTATCGAGCAAAAGGCATGCCGAGCAATGTAAGTAACTCTTTTGCCTCTTCATCGGTATCCGCAGTTGTAACTAAGCAAATATCAAAACCTCTCACTTTCTCTACTTGGTCATATGAAACCTCAGGAAAAATGAGTTGTTCTTTTACTCCTAGTGCATAATTGCCTCTTCCATCAAATGACTTTGAAGAAACTCCTCTGAAATCGCGAACACGTGGTAATGCGATCGATATTAACTTATCGAAAAAGTCCCACATTTTCTCGCGACGCAGTGTTATTTTTGCACCAATGTCTTGATTTTGTCTTATTTTGAAATTCGCAACAGAGTGCTTAGCCTTTACTATAACTGCTTTTTGTCCAGCAATTAGTTCTAACTCGCGGACCGCTGATTGAATGCTCTTACTGTTGTCCTTTATATCGCCTAAACGCATATTAAGAACAATCTTCTCTAATTTGGGAGCCTGCATTACAGAAGTATACTTGAATGTCTTTACCAATTGTGACACAATCTGTGTATCATATTTCTTCTTTAATCTATTAGGTTCTCTTTGCTGTGGTTCAGCTGATTGGATGACAATGTCATCTTTCTTCTTTGCCATCGAAAACCTCCTCTTTTACGTTGTCTACATCTGTGTTAGTAGCTTCTTTATCTTTTTTTCTTGCAGCTTGTCTAGCTGATCTTTCAATTTTTCTTGCACTACCGCGATTAGTCTGTAGTGTAGCGCCGCATTTCTTACAAACGCGAACCTTTTCACCGTTCTCGATTTTATAACCTATGCGTGTCGCATTGTTGCAAGCACTGCATATCGGCATAATGTTGCTCACGTGAATAGAACCAGGTTGCTCAATGAGACCACTCTTATCGGTGGCACGACGTGCTTTAACAGCCTTAGTAATAACTGTTTGCAGATCCTTACCTTCAATAAGTGCGCGTCCTGTAATTCTATTAATGCCAATTACATGCGCCGATTTGTTTTTATCTTTACCAGCGATAACTCTGACATAATCGCCTACTTTTACGCTTGTCTTAATCATGTCATGTCTCCTATAGCACTTCTGGCGCAAGTGAGATTATTTTCATATAGTCTTTTTCTCTCAATTCTCTTGCAATGGGTCCAAATATGCGTGACCCGCGTGGTTGCTTCTGATTGTCGATAATAACAGCAGCATTGTCATCAAACTTTATATGAGTACCATCTTTACGTCTGATACCTTTATGGGTTCGTACTATAACTGCTTTGATTACATCACCTTTCTTAACGGCACCACCTGGTGTAGCTGTTTTTACGGAAGCTACAATAACATCACCTATGTTTCCGCTTCTTACAAATGAGCCACCAAGTACACGAATACACATTATTTCTTTCGCGCCACTGTTGTCAGCTACTTTAAGCCTTGTTTGAGGTTGTATCATTTTTAGCCTCCTACTTCGCCTGCTCTACAAATTTTACAAAGCGCCAACGCTTTTCTTTTGAGAGCGGTCTAGTTTCCATTATTTCTATCTTGTCACCGATATGACAAGCATTCTGCTCATCGTGAGCTTTGAACTTTGTTGTTCTCTTAATATACTTCTTGTATAATGGATGCTTAACTATTTGCTCTACAGCAACAACAACAGTTTTATCCATTTTATCGCTTACGACAACACCAATTCTGGTTTTTCTAAGATTCCTTTTCATTTCTTAGCACTCCTCTACCGTTTACCCTTTGATCTTCTGCCGAATAAACGACCGCCCTTCTTCTCTACTTGAAGTGGTTCATCGCAAAGATTTAGCTCTCGTTGACGCAGTATCGTCTTTGCTCGTGCTATATCCTTCTTAGTACTAGCAAGTATCAGTGGATTGGAAAGTTGCTTAGCTGCATGTTTAAACCGCAACATAAACAATTCTTGCTTAAGCTCAGTAATCTTCTTTGCAAGCTCAACATTGGTCATTTCATATAATTCACTTGTCTTCATTAATTACCTCCACTGCAAGATCTGCTTTCTTAACGAATTTTGTCTTAATCGGAAGTTTGTGCGAGGCAAGCCTCAAAGCTTCTCTTGCTATCTGCTCATTCACACCTGCCATTTCGAAAAGCACTCTTTCGGGCTTGACAACCGCTGCCCAATACTCAGGAGAACCTTTACCACTACCCATACGTGTTTCAGCTGGCTTTTTTGTAATAGGCTTATGTGGGAATATATTTACCCATACTTGCCCACCGCGCTTAATATATCTTGTCATTGCTATACGCGCAGCCTCTATCTGGTTGCTAGTGATCCACGCTGGCTCTAATGCTACCAATCCGTATTCACCATAAGCTATGACATTGCCTTTATTAGCTTTACCTGTCATTCTGCCTCGGTGTTGCTTTCTTCGCTTTACTCTTTTAGGCATCAACATATTAGTCACGCCCTCCTTTCGCCTTACCGTAGATTTCGCCTTTGTAAATCCAAACTTTTACACCTAAAATTCCATAGGTGGTTTTAGCTTCAGCAAAACCATAGTCGATTTCCGCTCTTAAGGTTTGTAGCGGTATCGATCCTTCATGATAGTGTTCTGTTCTTGCTATTTCAGCACCATCTAATCTACCTGAAACCATCGCTTTGATGCCCTTTGCGCCAGCTCTCATAGTCTTGCCCATAGCAAACTTCATAGCTCTTCTGAAAGATGTGCGTCTTTCTAAAGCTGATGCTATTGACTCAGCTACTAATTGACTATCCAGATCAACGTTTTTGATGTCTCTTACGTTAACATTTAGAGATTTGCCTTTACCGATTATTTTATAGATGTCTGCGTTTATAACATCTATGCCACGCTTCTTGTTTGTATCAGCTTTCTCTAACTCGTTCTTTTCAACTTCGTCAACTCGTTTGCCACCTTTGCCCATTCTTCCAATAGCAACACCTGGTCTACCACAATATACATCTACCTTTATAGTATCAGCCGCGCGCTCTATATTGATTTTTGAGATCGCTGCATCATAATAATTCTTCTTGATGTATTCACGTATCTTATGGTCTTCTAAGATGTACTTAGCAGTTAAACTCTTATTGGCAATCCATTTAGAATTCCAAGACTCAATAATACCAACTCTTAAACCGTGTGGATTTACTTTTTGACCCATGCTTGTTATTTCCTCCCAGAATCAACTGTTGTCTTAGTGCTAACAGAGTCTAATATGATTGTAATGTGGCTTGTGCGTTTGAGAATGCGCGAACCTCTACCTTTAGCTTTTGGCATCATGCGCTTTAATGTTGGACCTTGATCAGCATAACATTCGCTAAGATACATATCATCGACATTATATCCGTAATTGTTTTCAGCATTTGCAAGCGCTGAATTAAGCACCTTAAGCACTGGATCACAAGACGATTTATTTAACGACTTTAATAAGGCGCGCGCTTCATCATGATTTTTGCCTCTTATAACATCTAGAACAGCTCTCACTTTATATGGTGAAATTCTGATGTTCTTTGCAATTGCACGAGGACGCTTGTCTTTTTCTTGTGCTCTAAGTTTCGCTTTTGTTTTTGTTCTACCCGCCATTTTAGCTCTCCTATTTCTTAGAAGTGGTCTTTGCTCCCGCATGTCCGCGGAAGGTACGTGTTGGCGCAAACTCACCTAATTTAAGTCCAACCATATCTTCAGTGATATAAACTGGAACATGCTTTTTGCCATCATGGACAGCTATAGTATGCCCAACAAATTCTGGGAATATGGTTGATGCGCGCGACCATGTCTTAATTGGTCTTTTTTCAGATTTAGCATTCAACGCTTCTACTTTTTTCATAAGACTTTCTGCTACGAAAGGTCCCTTTTTAATAGATCTGCTCATCTTGTCTCCTAATTAATGCGCTTTATAATGAATTTGCCTGTCGGCTTTTTCTTGTTGCGCGTCTTGTATCCTAACGCAGGCTTACCCCATGGTGTGACTGGTGTAGACATTCCAATAGGTGATTTACCTTCACCACCTCCGTGTGGGTGATCGCAAGGATTCATAACAACACCACGAACAGTAGGTTTAATTCCCATATGTCTTTTGCGTCCAGCTTTACCTAAACTGACAAGCTCATATTCCAAGTTACCAACTTGTCCGATTGTCGCTCTGCATTGTATAGGAACATATCGCATTTCACCGGATGGCATTCTCAATGTAGCTTTATTGCCTTCTTTTGCCATCAATTGTGCGGCCCCACCAGCAGCCCTTGCAATTTGCCCGCCACGCTTAGGATACAACTCAATATTATGAATCATTGTACCGTCTGGAATATCAGATAATTTTAGAGCATTTCCTACTTTAATATCCGCTCCTGTTCCAGTCATTACACTGTCACCGACATTTAAACCGACAGGCGCTAAGATGTAGCGTTTCTCGCCATCTGCATATGCTAACAATGCTATATTCGCACTTCTGTTAGGATCATATTGGATTGACTCGACCTTTGCGTTAATGCCGTCCTTATCCCTCTTAAAATCGATGATTCTATACTTGTTACGATTGCCGCCGCCACGATGTCGCACAGTTATTCTGCCTGTATTGTTGCGTCCACCACTACGGTTTTTGCTCACCAATAGACTACGCTCTGGCTTATCTGATGTAATCTCAGCATAATCCAATACACTCATATTGCGTCGTGCTGGCGATGTTGGTTTGTATCTTTTGATTGCCATACCACTCTCTCCTTATGACAAGCTCTCGAAGAACTCGATGGGCTTGCTTTTAGCTGTAAGCGTCACATATGCCTTCTTATATGAGGTTTTTCTACCTATATACTTTCCTGAACGTCGGAGCTTTCCCATTACGTGCATTGTATTAACACTTGCTACTTCAACATCAAAAGCTGTCTCAAGTGCCGCCTTTATTTGCGTCTTGCTAGCATTCTTTACCACTCTAAAAACGTATCTTTTAGATGGAATGCCTTTATAACTCTTCTCTGACAAAATAGGCTTTTCTATTATATCATACAAATTCATTATGCGTATGCCTCCATTAGTTTCTTAATGGCGTTCTCCGTAAAAACGCACTTGCCAGCTCGGACGATGTCATATACGTTAATTAAATCAACATTGACTATTTCAAGATTTTGAATGTTGCGCCCTGCTCTACACAAATCAGCATTTTCGGTGTCAGTGTAAAGGTACGTTGATTTCTCTAATCCGAGTTTTTTTAGGATTTTCGCTACCAACTTTGTCTTCGGATCAGCTATTTCGAACTTATCAAGCACAATTATATTTCCATCGACTAATTTGCGACTAAGAGCACTGAACAGTGCCGCTTGCTTCATGCGCTTGTTTATTTTCTTTGAAAAGTCTCTAGGCTTTGGAGCAAATACTACACCACCCTTAATCCATTGTGGTGCGCGGATACTACCTTGTCTCGCTCTGCCTGTTCCCTTTTGTCTCCACGGTTTAATACCGCCGCCTCTAACTTCAGTTCGCGTTAATGTGCTTTTTGTCCCTTGTCGCTTGTTGGCAAGTTGTGCAACTATCACTTGGTGAATAAGAGCACTGTTATATGTCTTCCCGAAAATTTCCTCTGAAAGCTCGAGTTTACCGACTATTTGCGACTCCGTGTTTAATACGTCTATATTAATCATTCTTTAACTCTCCGTATATAACTTCAAGATATAGTTCTCGCTTCTTCCACATTGCCTAACGTTTAAAGATTTCGTTGGGTCTTATCATGCGTCCGCGAGCTTTACATTCGATGTAGCCCACCGTAGCGTTTCGTGGTCATAGTGACTCACGATTCATCCGTTGCGACAGATTTTGCTAATTGTGTTCTACAAATAACTTAATGCTAAAACACAAGTTAATTATTTCTTTCCAGTCGCTGTAGTCGCTTTAGGTTCTTTATACCATCTAGAACTCTTTGTTACTTTTTTGACAGTCTGCTTGATTGTTACAGTCCCGCCATCAGCACCAGGGATGCCACCTGACACGAATAACAAGTTACGAGATTCATCGACTTTCACTATTTCTAGATTCTGTATTGTCACTTGCTCATTACCATATTGGCCAGGCATTTTTTTGTTCTTAAAAACTCTACTCGGTGTGCTATTGGCACCTAGTGAACCAACACCACGATGGTAACCCGATCCGTGTGCTTTAGGACCACAATGTGTATTCCAACGCTTTATAGTACCACTGAATCCATGTCCTTTTGTCTTTCCAGTAACATCAACCTTGTCGCCCTTTTGAAATACTGAACATGTTATCGAATCGCCAGTCTTATATTCGCTTGCGTTTGCAAATCGAAACTCCTTAAAACGCTTTGCGTATGCAGTTACACCTGCATTCTTAAATTGTCCTGCAACTGGTTTGCTTAATATTTTAAGTGAAACCTGTTTCCCATATGCAACTTTAACAGCAGCATAACCATCTTTCTCTTTAGTTTTAACTTGAACGATTGAGCACGGAGTTGCTTCAACTACCGAAACAGGTATAACTGTTCCGTCAGGTGCAAATATTTGACTCATTCCAAGTTTTCTTCCTACTATCGCTTTACTCATATCCTGTCCGTCCCAATTATAGTTTTATTTGTATATCAACACCAGCAGGAAGATCAAGCTTCATGAGTGACTCAACAGTCTTGGCCGAACAGTTGTATATATCGACCAAGCGCTTATGTGTTCGCATCTCAAATTGCTCTCTACTATCTTTATGCTTATGCGGAGAACGAAGTATTGTTATAACTTCTCTTTCGGTTGGCAACGGGATTGGTCCCGATATGCTCGCACCTGTGCGTGCTGCAGCATCAACGATCTTCTCGCACGATGCATCAATCAGATTATGATCGTACGCTTTTAGCTTGATTCTGATTTTTTGACTTGCCATCGATATTCCTCCTGGCGTGGCGTTATCACTTGAACCGCAAAACGTTACTAGAACGTTAAACTTCTGTTCGTTTTGTCTAACAGGTTCAACTTGTTACATTATCTAAATGAACAAATTATATTCTTCCAACAACCACACCTTGCAATTTTGCAATATTTAGCTATTGTAAGTCCTATTTGACTGCAATTTTTAACTTTTGGCTTTTCCACTTATCCGCGTATGTCATAGAATCCCTTAAATAAACGGCGTTCCCGCCGTGTTTAATTCTTCTAAATACGCTGTGCTAGACACGAATTAACGATTTCAATTTGGTCTTGTTGCGACCTCCATGCTTTCGCAATATTCGCTTTGCTTCACACAAAAAAGCCCGTTTAAAAACGCGCTTGAGTAGTTTAACAAATTTAAAAATACCTTGTCAAACAAAATACACTAGTAATTGAAAGAAAATTAAATAAAATGCACCTGCTTTTTGAAATTTTCCCAAAACATAGCACTCTTAAGATCTTCTACTCCTTTATTTGCTATATGACTTTAAAAATGCTCGTACTACACTACACGCAATGTAGAGTTAACTATCTATATTGCGATGTTTCAAATCAATCCTATTGCCCTATATTGCTCTATCAATAATCAATTCCTCTCTTGCGTTTTTGCGCCTTGTGACACAACTGAAGTAATATACTGATTATAATTAGACAAATATATAAGTGATGTTGAAGATCATCAAGCACCTATACAAGATAGTCAATTGTGGCATCAAATTGTGCAGTGAGAATCTAGGGATGTGAATTGTAGACAATCATTCAACAAGACTAAATAATCTCATTTCATTTAGTGACTGCGAATCGATTTGAGAACCGCTGAATTTAAGCGTCTGAAATAGCAAGTACTAATTGCTACTATGAAGCGCAAATTGTTATCTATTGTCAGCGCTCATGCAAATATTGTAGCAACCGCACCGTTTATTATTTAATCTCGCGTTGCTACAAATATTGGCAAATTCCACTATGAGATAATTTTGTTGTTATGTCAGCAATTATTATTGTGCGGTGACTTAAAGATAAGATATTCAAAATTGTTCTTTAAGATCACTTTGCGCAAAGTTAAATTGTATTTTGCCATTTTTTTAACATGTCCATTTTTACACATTACCTGTGTCGGTCTTAACAGCATCCACAACACTAAATTGACTATAATGAATCTAAGACAAAGTCGCTTTATTTCTTAGTTTAAACAACAGAGAGGCTTTTGTTACAAATCTGCACGCTTAAATCGTCTGAGAGCAACAAAAGACAGAGCACATGTCAACAACCACCATATGATTCTAGAAACAACTATTTGCCATACTGGTATTCCCCAAACAAAATGTGTCAATGGCGTAGCGTTGATTACTGCAATAGTGGTGTTACTCCATAGGAGTGCTGGAATCAAATATCCTAATACTACACCCAAATTTACAACTAGACTTATATAGATGTTGCGAATAATGAGAGACACCGCGAAGAATATGACCCCGAACATCAATATAAAATCAAAAAGACCTAGATATTCCAATCCAAAATATGCGCTTGTTGATACAGCGTGAACGGGAGCGTTTTCTATAATGACATATTTAATTTCGCTCTTAAATGCAAAACTCATCATTCCCGTGAAGAAGAGATTAAGAAGCAAGCATGCTAGTATAGAAGATATGTACACAACAAACTTCCGACCTAATATAGACTCTCTACTTGTCGATATGGAATACAATTGCCTGTGTATTCCAGTTGAAAAATCATAACTAACTAAAAAGGCACAAAGCACTATCATCAATACCAACATTATATATTGAATCACAAGAACTGAGATAAAATGAAAATCAAACCGTTCACGCACTCCAAATGTAGCATTCGAAAACGCGTAGTCCTTAATTAACTCATCATATGTAATATTATTTGCCTTTACCCACTCATATAGATTAATTCTATTATTAAGTTCTTTCTTTTGAACATCATTAATTGTCCCAGCTTTTTCACGGGACGCTATTTCGCTTTTTATACTGACTATTATCTCATCGATTTCCTCAACACCATTATATTCGCTAACCGCAAGATGTCTACCTGTGTTGTTTGTATAATAAAAAATTGAAAAAACCAAAAGTGCTATTAGTATACACAACACACTTGTCAAAACACCTTTTGACTTCATTAATCGCAGAAACTCTTGTCTCATTATATTCCTCAAACAAATTAGTGCCACCATATGATTTCGTAGCACATTTTAAATTATGCTAACATGTAAAACACATCAGCAATTAGTCATCACAAAATTTCAGAAAAATAACCTGCTAGTCATTTTCTTCTGTAAAACCTGCTAATGAACAATCAACTATTCTTTTCATTACTAACCCAATATTATCAGGATTCACTCTAATTAATATGTCGTTTTCTGTCTCAGTCTTTTTAATAGAGAAATCGCCCAATCTAGCAAGCGCATTATCTCTTCCAGTATTATTCAAAAACGATATACGATACGTTGTTAGATTTGCGTCAGAAATTGCATTTTCAGAATCCGACTGTAAAATGCCATCTTTCAAAAGCAACACCTCATCGCAATAATCAGATATCCGTGATAAATTGTGCGTAACAATAATGACGCTCTTTGCATTTTTTCTAAGCGAATTTATAATATCAATAGCAATTGTTACTGACTCGTGATCTAGAGAATCAAACGGCTCATCTAAAACAAATAAGTCAGCATCTCTAGCAAAAGCAGCGGACAAAGCTAACTTTTGTTTCATTCCAGTTGAATATTTATGTACGCTTTTATCTAAATAATCAAGCAACCCAAATGCTATAGCCAAATCAAGTGCTTTAGCGTATGTGCTCTTGTCTAGTATATATTCAAGATTTTCATGCCCAGTGAAACCGTTCATAAATGCAGGAGTTTCTATTATAGCCGATACGTTATTAAAATTTCTAGCATATGACCCACCAAAATTTACAATAAATCCTGAAATTATTTTTAAAAGTGTCGACTTACCTGCACCGTTTTTACCAGTTATAACGAGATTTTGACCTCTATCACATTCAAAATTGAGTCCCTTTAAGACATGATTTTTGTTATAAGATTTTGTTATGTTTTGCAAAGAAATAAACTTTTCCGAACTAGACACTATTCTTTTACCTCCCGATCCCAATAAAAACGTATTCCCTCGTCATCGCAAGATAGTACAACTGCATAAAATTTTATAATCCCTTGACCCTTAACATAACTAGACAACGTTATCTTCTTTAAGTCGTAATCAACTCTCACATTATACGCTAAATTGGATTTTTTATATGCATTTGCCAAGCTATCAAAATCTTTATGAAATTTGTTTTGATCCCAATAAATGATATTAGCTACGGTGTCAGGGTTATAACCATCTATGCCCACATCATCAATGGAATATGCATCGACATAAGGGATATATGTTTGTAGTGGTATGTTGTCCCTCACTTCGAAGCGCAAACTCGAAATAGTAACCACCTTATCAGTTATTTTAACTGTAAAGTAATAGCCTTCATACAACAACAACCAATATTCACTAGAGTCGCTATCTGACGGTTCGATTGTCGCAACTATCTCACCACAGTCATTTATTGCTTGAAGTAATGTGTCGGATTTAAGCGCATTGGTATAATTATAATGTCCATCTGTATACGAGACACCAAGATGCTCACCTAATATTAAGCTTACTTTATTATCAAATGTAGTGAGCGATACAGTACTATATTTAGGTTTTGAATAATAGTAACCTACTATATAAAACGTTGCTATTCCTAATCCAAGAATAATAAGTAAAATTACAATGTTAATTAGAATTTTCTTTTTAGCTATCATACCCAGTCACCTTTGTTAAGCGGAAGTTAGAATTGATTGATGCAACTGGGTAATATGAGTATTGCTCACTATCAATATCACGGCCCGCATCAAACCATCCATCATTAACTATTACGTAATCAATTGCCTTTTCATACCAGGTTTCAATAAAACCAAGGATATATCTTTTATATGTGACTTTATATGTCAGATAACCAACAGCCAACATGCTGTGGTTTTCACACGATAAAATCGCAGTTTTGCTCTCATTAATTTCGCTTTTGAGCGTGTTATATATGTTTACTACATCATTATTGCCTTTTTTCTTTGACAAAAACCGTGTGAACGATTTAGTGGCTAGCGAATCTATTTTTGTAACATTCGTCCCGCCACCATTTAAATTGCCTTCTGCATCATATGATGGAGACCAATACTCGTTAGCAACGGCAATGTCCATTATCACACAAAATGCATTGTTGTTTGTATACGTACTACCAAAGCCATACGATTTAACAAGCATTAGTGTTGCTACTTCGCTACATGTACCTGTGACCTCAGCTGTTTTTCTTTGATCCCAACGGTAATTATAGTAATTATTAACTGTGTTTTGTGAAACGTTGGGAGATGAAAGCAGTTTTTTAGTTTTAATGCTTTTTTCGTATCTTATCTCACCCCCATACTGTGCATCAACTTGCGCACTTGCATCATCTTGCGTATGTAGGAGTGCTGCAGAAGTTCCCTGCACTGTGTTTGACTGAAAAAAAACGAAAAGCGTGCCTAGTGAAACAACACTAATTAACACTACTAAAATTGCAACTATAGCAATTGCCTTTCTACATGAATTCATAAATTTGACCGCCCTTTTCGGTGAAAAATTGATGCTATCATAATTTTGCATAGTTTGCTTAACTTTCATTCAGCATGCTATTCAATATGACACGCGACACAAATAGGATTATATCAAAAAAGTTAAATAAGCGTCAAGCATTTTCAGACTGCAATAATTGGTGACTTTCTTTATTGTCAAGTTGTTGTATTTAATAAATCACAAACTGCTGAAATTAAGCTTTTTTCTAAAAGCATGCTTGCATTTATGACATAAGCATATTGTAGAAATGTTAATCACTCTTGCAAATCTGTGCGGCATAATTTAATCTATATGTCTATATAAAGCATGAAGTTGTCACGGAAGAGACTCATATTACAGAACAAACAGATCCGAAAACTAGCACAGCTTGCAGACATGAAGTGGTATCCATGTGCGATAAAATCTAAAAACATATGTTGCATATTGCTGAAACCTTATAGGTCATATTTATAAGATTACTGACACAATTTGTCGCAAACCCATAACATAGATGGGGAAAGTGCGAAAATGCCATAACTTAAGTGCGCTGTATGTTGTTTGCATATAGATAATTTAAACCAGTAGCACTGTCGTAATGTGCTGATTTATACATTGTCAGTGAATTTAGAATGCATATCAATAAATCAAAAAGCAATTCTCTTTAGCACAACTGAAAACTCTACTGAAAATAATGCTACTCTTGCAGGTAGGCACTTGCGTTGACTAAATGATTAATTAAAGTTTGGTGTTCATCAGTCCTCAACTACAAACTGACTTTGTCATTTAACTACTATTTGATGTCATTATATGTCTGAAATGCTTGTCAAATTGCGCTTGTCTATGATATTATAAGACAAAATCAAACACTCATTTTATCTGTGTGCGCCTCTAGCTCAGTTGGTAGAGCAACTGACTCTTAATCAGTGGGTCCAGGGTTCGAGTCCCTGGAGGCGCACCACAAATAGCCTTCATTAAATTTAATAAAAATAAAAGACTCAACTTCTCAAAGGTGAGTCTTTTATTTTTGCATTATTTTTATTTATTATTTAAAGGTAAGTCTTTCGTTTTTTCTCTATTTTCCAGCTAGCTGTTTGTATGTCTCTAACCTTACCTTAGCATCTTCTCTGTTTTTGTCAAATAACATGTCAGCAATATCTGGATATTGTTTCTTAAGACTTGAATATCGACCTTCGCCTAACAAGAATTCTTTATAATCGCCTGTCGGATCTTTACTGTCTAATATAAACGGATTCTTCTCTTCTTGGGTTAGTTGTGGATTATATCTATATAAATTCCAATACCCACACTCAACAGCTTTCTTCATTTCAGTCATTACTTTGTCCATCTTAAGATTGTGATTTACACATGGTGCATAGGCTATTATCAGTGACGGTCCTTTATATGCTTCAGCCTCTTTTATCGCTTTGAGTAACTGATTCATATTAGCACCCATGCTGACTTGTGCTACATAAACATACCCATAACTCATTGCCATCATGCCTAAATCTTTCTTTTTGATACGTTTCCCGCTCGCAGCAAACTTTGCGATCGCGGCAGTTGGTGTTGACTTACTTGCTTGTCCACCAGTGTTAGAATAAACTTCTGTATCTAGTACAAGAACATTGACATCTTCACCCATAGCTAATACATGATCAAGACCACCGTAACCAATGTCGTATGCCCAACCGTCACCACCAAATACCCATATAGACTTTTTGACTAAGCAATCTTTATCATCATATATTGCCTTTTCTAATGTCGTATCTGCACTGTCAACTTTTAGTCGTGCTTCGATAACATTTAAAAGTTTTTCAGAAGCAGTTTTGCTTCCTTCTGCTGAGTCGATATTTTCAATCCATTCGCTACATACGATATATTCATCCGTATCATTAGCAAATTTATCTCTTAAAGCGTTAATTTTTGTAGCTACTGCGGCGCGACGCTCTTTATATGCCAGTTGCATGCCGTATCCGAACTCAGCATTGTCTTCAAATAACGAGTTTGCCCAAGCTGGACCACAACCCTTATCGTTTGTCGTATATGGACATGTTGGGGCAGACCCACCATATATGCTTGAACAACCTGTTGCGTTTGCTATCACCATTCTATCGCCAAATAACTGCGTTATAAGTTTAACGTAAGGTGTTTCACCGCATCCTGCGCAAGCTCCACTAAATTCGAATAGTGGTTTTTTGAATTGACTCCCTTTTACTGTATCATCTTTATAAATCTTATCCGTTTCTGGCAGATTGAAAGCATACTCAGCATTTATGGCTTCTGCGTCAATAACTGTAGCTATAGGCTTTAGCTCTAATGCTTTTACTTTTGACGGGCAAACATTAACACAACTGCCGCAACCTGTACAATCATACGGACTTACCTGTAATCTAAATTTGTATCCTTTAAATCCTGTTGCGTCTTTAACATCAAATGACTGTGGCGCATCTTGCAACTGCTCAGGTGTTGCTAGTATCGGACGTATAACAGCATGTGGGCAAACAAATGAACACTGATTGCATTGTATACAATTGTCTTTTAACCATAACGGTGCTCTTACTGCGATTCCTCGTTTTTCAAACTTTGTTGTGCCTACTGGAACCGTACCATCTGCACTAAATGCAGAAACAGGAAGCTTATCGCCTTCTTGCTTAAGAATAGGATTGACTACTGTTTTAAAATACTCATCATCAGCTGGTACTATCATTTGTGCGCCATCTGTTGTCGTCTCCCAAGTGCTATCATATTTAACTTCAAACAATTCAGAGGTAGCTTTGTCGATAGCTGCATAATTCATGTTAACAACATCATCGCCCTTTTTGCCATATGTTTTCTTAACAGCCTCTTTCATGTATTTTTCTGCGTCTTCATATGGCAAAATATCCGCCAATTTAAAGAATGCCGCTTGCATGATTGCGTTAATTCTACCACCCAAACCTATTTCGGTTGCGACAGCATTGGCATTGATTGTATAAAATTTGATTTTCTTTGTCGCTATTTGTCTTTTGACTTCTGCTGGAAGCATTTGTGTCATTTCATCTGGAGACCAAACACTGTTTAATAGGAATACACCGCCTTCTTTCAAATCATTCAATACATTGTATCTAAATAAATAGCTCGGTGTATGGCATGCTACAAAATCCGCTTGATCTATTAAGTATGAACTCTTTATTGGTGTGTCACCAAACCTTAGATGTGATATTGTAATACCGCCTGATTTCTTACTGTCATAGAAAAAGTATCCTTGAACATATTTGTTTGTATGGTCGCCTATGATTTTAATACTGTTTTTGTTAGCACCAACTGTACCGTCGGAACCTAATCCATAGAACTTGCAACGAATAGTTCCTTGTGGTGCAGCGTTCAAAAATTTAGTTACTGGTAATGATGTTTGTGTAATATCATCATCTATACCAATCGTAAATCTATTCTTGCGTGTGGTAAGCATGTTTTCAAATATAGCAGCCACCATAGATGGCGTAAACTCCTTTGATCCTAAACCATACCGGCCGCCGAGTATTTTAGGTGAACGCCCACTTGTAGCAAATGCAGCTATTACGTCTAAATATAAAGGTTCACCTAAAGCACCTGGTTCTTTTGTTCTATCAAGGACTGTTATATACTTTGCTGTTTTAGGAATAGCATTAACAAATTGATCTGCAACAAATGGTCTATACAACCTAACTTTCAACAATCCTGTTTTTTCACCATGCGCATTTAAATAATCAACAGTTTCTTCTACTGCTTCAGCACCAGAACCCATAATGACAATGACTCTATCCGCATTTTTTGCTCCAACATAATCATATATCTTATAGCTTCTACCAGTTAATGTTGCAACCTTATCCATATAATATGAGACAATACCTGGAATCTCATCATAATACTTATTGCAAGCCTCGCGATTTTGAAAATATATGTCTGCGTTTTGCGCAGTTCCTCTTTGAACTGGATGCTCAGGGTTAAGCGCACGTGCTCTGAAATCCTCAATAGATTTCATGTCCACTAACGCTTTCATATCTTCGTAATCAATTGCATCAATTTTGCTAACTTCATGACTTGTTCTAAACCCATCGAAGAAATGCAAGAAAGGTACTTTTGCTTTCAGTGTAGCTAAATGCGAAACTAATGCTAAATCCATCGCCTCTTGAACAGAGTTTGACGCTATCATTGCAAATCCAGTTTGTCTGCATGCCATTACATCGGCATGATCTCCGAATATGTTAAGTGCGTGGGCTGCTAATGCTCTTGCCGAGACATGAAATACACAAGGTAACAATTCACCCGCAATTTTGTACATGTTTGGAATCATCAGCAACAACCCTTGGCTGGCTGTATAAGTAGTAGTCAATGCACCTGCTGTTAATGCTCCGTGTACGGCACCTGCTGCGCCCGCCTCAGATTGCATCTCAGCTAATTTCAATGGTCGGCCAAACATATTTTTAATACCTTTTGCTGCCCATTCATCTGCATACTCGGCCATAGGCGATGATGGCGTGATCGGATAGATCGCCGCAACCTCGCTAAACGCATATGCAACATACGATGCGGCATTATTCCCGTCAATCGTCATTTTTTTGCCCATTTTTAAATGAACCTCCATTATGTGTGTCTTTACGGAAGCGTCTGTAACTATAGAGCGACCGTTTTATCCATTATGTTAAATTACAACTCTAAATTATACTAATGCTATTTTAGTATGTCAAATATAATAATTGATGATTGCTATAAATGCTATTAAAACCGCTAAAATCATGCTTACTCGCCCATTTTTTGCTTTCAATATTTACTATTTATCTTTTTATTGAAATTGGAAAAACTTTTATTCTAACATCGCTCACACGCAAAAATATCCTAAAAATATAGTATGAATCACATTTGCATTGCTTTATTTAAGTTAAATGTGTTAAAATACTTCTTGTCGATTAATGTCGATAAAATTAATTCAATATTATTGAGTGAGGCACACATGAACCTATGGCATGACTTCAATCCTGACCGCATTTCAGTCAGAGATTTTATTGCTGTAATTGAGATTTCAAAGGGAAGCAAAAACAAATACGAGATGGATAAAGACACTGGTGCCCTTATCCTTGATAGAGTCCTATACACTTCTACGCATTATCCCGCCAACTATGGCTTCATCCCTCTTACATTGTCCGATGATCATGATCCATTAGACGTACTTGTACTTTGTAGCGAACCGATAGTACCAATGGCACTTGTCAGGTGTTACCCTATAGGTGTTATAAGCATGCAAGATGGTGGCGAGTTAGATCATAAAATAATCGCAATACCCATAACTGAACCGCTCTGGAATGGTTATAAAGATATATGCGAATTGCCACCACATATAATGCACGAAATTACTCATTTCTTCAATGTATATAAACAATTAGAGCATAAGAGTACTTCAATCTTAGAAGTCATGGACGCAAAATCAGCCGAGGTTATAATCAAAGAAAATATTCATAGATACTTGATAACATACGGCGCAGCAAAAATTAATAAATAGTCACTAACAAATCTAGTTCACTACTGACGACACACCGACTAAACATTTGTTCTCTAGAGACTATTGACATGTTCTAAAATTACGATATATGTTGAAACCTTTGATCGTTTTGTAGTAGTGCAAAGGTATATGTCTAAATAGCAGGTCAAATGCTACTGTTATGTGTCTAGTAAATGTCGCGAAAACCTAATTTGTATTTAAATTTTTCAACTATTTTAGCTAAAAAGCAAGATTCCATAGCATATGCATGTATTTTTTCTTGCAACCTGTTAAAATTAATGATATAATTGCATGATAATTTTAGTGGAGTATTTTATGTACGAAATTATTAACGGATTTCAAATTGCAACAATGGTATTAATGGTCGTATTTTCGGTCATAATGATTATTGTAGTCGCTTTGCAAGAAGGTAGCAATGCTAATTTAGGTGCTATCACTGGTGCTGCGGAGTCATTCTTTGGAAAAAATAAGGCTAAATCATTAGAAGCCAAGTTCAAAAGATGGACAATGGTTATAGGGTTGTGCGTTTTAATATGCTCTATCTCCTATTTTGTGCTATCTATTTTAAAGAGTAATATCCCGAGCTAAAACAACTCTGATGTCATGCGGTATTTCTTGCCGTTGGTTTCATTTGTCACAACAAGCTCAAATTCTTGCATATATTAAGCAAAGTCGACGGCTATAAGTTTTTATAGCCGTTTTTAGCATTAAATGGATGTATGCTAGTGGGAATGGATTATGATCAAAACCGTTGTAAAAAACAAACATGCCTACTTTGAGTATTTCATTGAAGATACTTATGAAGCAGGTATAGAATTAGAAGGCAGTGAAATTAAAAGCGTGCGACTAGGCAATGTTAATTTGCGTGACAGTTATGCCATAATAAGAAAGGGCGAGGCATTGTTGATAAACGCGCATATTTCTCCCTACAAGCACGGTAGCGTATATAATCCAGATCCAAGACGGACGCGCAGACTATTATTGCACCGATCTGAAATAAACAAACTGCGTCACAAGATCGAAGAAAAAGGTTATACTCTTGTTGTTACTAAACTGTATTTCAAAGACTCACTACTCAAAGCGGAAATAGCATTAGCTAAAGGTAAAGATTTAGCAGATAAACGTAGAGTAGTGGCAGAACGCGAAGAGAAAAAACATGCCGAGCGCGCTATAAAAGAAGCGTATTCAAGAAATGTAGAGCGTTAAGTAATTCTGATTTCGTTTAAGGAGGGAGCAAACGATAAAATGCCTATTTTAATACCTGAAGCATTGCCTGCTTATAAAATACTATCAGAAGAAAATATATTCATCATGTCAAATAAAAGAGCGGCTTCCCAAGACATCCGTCCAATTGAAATCGCTATTTTGAATCTCATGCCTACCAAGATTGAGACAGAAACTCAACTTATACGGCTTCTTGCAAACTCGCCACTTCAAGTCAATATTACTTTAATAGAAACAGCAACGTATCGTGGGCGCAATACTTCAGTTGCGCATATGGATAAATTCTATAAGACTTTTGACGAGATAAAGTCACGTAAATTAGATGGTCTTATAGTTACAGGTGCGCCTGTAGAAACCATGCCTTTTGAGTGTGTCGATTATTGGCCAGAGCTAATGACGATTATGAATTATGCCAAAGAGATGGTTACTAGCACCATATATATATGTTGGGGAGCACAAGCTGCACTTTATCATTTCTATGGAATTAAAAAAATTTCACTCCCTAAAAAATTGTCTGGGGTCTTCGAAAACCATGCTACCGCTAAACACGATTTGCTTTTAAAAGGCTTAGATGACAGATTCTATATTCCGCATAGCAGATACACCTCAATAGATGAGCGTGCAATTGCTGCGCTTGACGATATCTGCGTATTAGCGCGCGGGCATAAATGTGGCATCAGTGTAGCAAAAACTGTCGATAATAATATGTTCTTTCTGTTTGGTCACTCCGAGTACGACCGCGACACGCTTAAAAGAGAATACATACGCGATAGAGAAAAAGGAATAGATATAGCACAACCATCTGGTTATTTTATTGATGGTGATGAAGACAATATTGATATGAAATGGAATAGCACAGGAAACCTTTTATTCTATAATTGGCTTAATTACTACGTGTATCAAGTAACACCATATAAGCTAGGTACTTAAGTATGATCGTTTCACGCATTGCACTCAGCAATTTTCTTAACTATTCATCAGTTGCTGTCGAATTTGTAGATGGCATAAATATGATAGTAGGTGAAAATGCTAGTGGCAAAACAAACTTAGCCGATGGCGTTTTACTCGCATCGATTGGTAAATCCTCAAGACATACTAAAGATAAAGAGTTAATAAGTTGGAATAGTTCAAAAGGCGCACAAGTTACACTCAAAATTAAAAAGCGTTTTTCCTCACACATAGTGGATATCATAATAGATAAAGACGGTGACAAGCACATAGCAATAGATTCTTTGCCAATTCGTCGCATAGGCGAATTAATGGGTGTATTAAACGTTGTATTCTTTTCGCCGAGCGAACTAGCACTAGTAAATGGCACACCACAAGATCGACGTAGGTTTTTGAATATTAGTTTGTCGCAACAGAGTAAAGTATATTTTTATGCACTCCAGAATTATGTTAGACTCTTAGGTGAGCGAAATAAAATAATTAAGCAGTATAAAGATACCTCGTCTATTCAGAACTTGATATCAATAACTAACGCACCTCTTGCTCGCGAAGCGTCAATATTGGTGTCAGAGCGCAATAAGTTCATTAGTAGATTATCCGATATCGCCCGAGAAAAACATCGACGCTTAACGTCAAATAAGGAAGACTTAAGCATAACATACGAAACAAATGCTGGCACACTAGACGATCCTAAAACAGAAATATTAGCACTGCTGGAGAAATCATATTCCCGTGATCTAAGACTAGAACATACTACAATAGGACCACATCTTGATGACTTAAAAATTGCGGCTAATGATATCGACTTGAGAAAATTCGGATCACAAGGGCAACAGCGCACAGCGGTTCTATCCCTAAAATTAGCAGAAGTATCTCTTTTTAAAGAACGCACAGGCGAAGCACCAGTGCTAATTTTGGATGATGTTATGTCCGAATTAGACGAAATGCGACGACGTTCTTTGCTGGAATCTTTAAGTAATGTTCAAACATTAATAACATGTACGGAACCCACTAAAGAAGCTAGTACTGGATATGGGTTATTCAAAGTTCAAAATTGCGATATTGCGCGTTGCGATCATCACGACACCGAGATGTAAAATTAACTATTCAATTTCGTAAATAAATTTCGCAATCTTGAAATTAACTTGCGGAAAATCAGAAAAATACATACTATTAGTTTGAGTTTTCGAAGTATTTAACATATAATACACTTACGCTAGACTATTAAATTTTAAATATGTATTTGCACTCATCAAACGTAGATACATAATATTTAATACTCTACACTTAACTATACATGAGTTACTATCAAATTAAGAATATAGTTTGTTTTAAGCATTTATGAGACACCGCCTAGCGGACTATTTTATGACATCATAACAGATGATTAACAAAGTGATAGTAAATTCAAAAATTTTGAGGTAATACAAAATGTCAATCGTAGAAGAAAAAAAAGCATATATTTCTTCCTTAATCAAAATTGATAATGTTTCAAATATAGAAATACAAGAGTCGCTTATCCCACCACCTGATCCCGAACTCGGTGATTTTGCTTTGCCATGCTTTAAATTTGCTAAGCTACTAAAAACATCTCCTGTCAAGATTGCAGAAAACATCGTCAGTAGCATAACAGATGACCATACTATGTTTGATAAGATTGTTGCAATAAATGGTTACGTCAATTTCAAGTTCAATATACGCGCATCGGCAAATCGCGTTCTAAGCGAAATCGTCACTCAAAAATCCACCTATGCAAATTCAAGTGAGGGCATGGGGCGCACCATTTGTATAGATTACAGTTCTATTAATATCGCTAAGCTGATGCACATCGGACATTTAAGCACAACAGTAATTGGTGGTGCTTTATACAGGATTTACAAAAAATTGGGATATAACCCGATCGGCATAAATCATCTTGGCGACTGGGGAACGCAGTTCGGTAAATTAATAGTAGCATTTAAATTATGGGGAAATATTGAAAAATTAACAAACGATGGAGTATCAGCTCTTACCGAAATCTATGTCAAATTTCATGCTGAATCTGAAACAAAGCCTGAGCTGTTAGATATGGCACGCGCCGCTTTCAAAAGACTAGAAGATGGTGATCCCGAATCCGTGCAGTTATTTGAACTTTTCAAGAAGATCACACTAGATGAAGTTAATAAAGTGTATGATCGTCTGCATGTCCATTTTGACAGTTACAACGGTGAGGCTTTTTATAACGACAAAATGGATGTCGTCATAAATGAATTAGATTCACTGAACCTAACTGAAATATCAGATGGAGCGAAAATTGTAGACCTTTCTAAATATGATATGCCACCTTGCTTGTTGGTTCGATCCGATGGTGCAACTCTGTATGCCACTCGCGACCTTGCCGCAGCATATTATCGCAAGCGAACTTATGATTTCTACAAATGCATTTATGTCGTTGCATACCAACAAAATCTTCATTTTAAGCAATTGTTTAAAGTTCTCGAGCTTGCAGGCAAGACATGGGCTAAAGATATGATACATGTCCCTTTCGGGATGGTGTCACTAGAAGAAGGTGCAATGTCTACAAGACGAGGTAATGTAATCCTTCTTATGGATGTTCTTTCTAAAGCAGTTGAAAAAAGCGCTGAGATTATGACTGTAAAAAACCCTGCATTAAAAGACAAGATGGAGATAGCAGAGAAAATTGGTGTCGGTGCAATAACCTTTTTCGCACTAAACAATAATCGCATTAAGGATATCGTATTCTCATACGATAAGGCTTTATCATTTGACGGTGAAACTGGTCCATATATACAATACACCAATGTGCGCGCATTAAGTATTTTGAGAAACCTAGGTGTATCCGATGACTATTTTTCAATCCCTTTTACTGACGATGAATTAGCTGGACTAGATAATAAAGAGAGTGCGATCCTGTTATCATTGCTAGAAAAAATGCCCGACATATTAACACAAGTAATAGAAAAATTTGAGCCAAGCATACTTTCGCGTTATATAATAGATGTCGCAAAAGCCTTTAATCGCTTTTATCTAGAAAATAGAATAATGAACGCCGAGACCAATTATCGCAGAGCGCGAGCAACACTGACATATGCTACACACATCATATTAGAAGAAGGACTTAGGCTTTTAGGAATTGATGCACCGACCGAAATGTAGCACTACAACTTAGCATTAATCTGCTTTATAAGGATTTACTATATGTTAGACACACACATACACAGCAAGCATTCACACGATGGCACACCAGAACTATCACAAATAGTAGCGCAAGCAAAATCGTTAGGGCTTACATATATTGCCACTACCGAACATCTCGATCTTGACTACCTTTTTGGTGATATCATTCCGCGCAAACAACTCGACATAGATGCATATCTTGTTGATCATAGAGCTACGCGTTGTGATAGCGCACTAACATTAGCATTCGGAATTGAAACTGGGTACTCGCCCGAATCGGTTGAACTAAACAAAAGTATTCTCCCTAAATATCCATTTGATGTAATTATCAATTCAGTTCATTCTCTAAACAATGTCGACTTATACTATTTATTACCAAGAATAAATATTGAGAATAAAAATGAAATTTATCTAAGTTACCTAGAAGCGGTTCTTGGTAGTACAAATCCAGGATACGATTATGATGTTATTGCCCACCTAGGTTATGTTGCAAGATATGTCAATTATGCTAATAAGGAACTATATTATAATGATACTGCAGACATAATAGATGCCATATTAAAAAACATTATTGCCCTTGACAAGACGCTAGAAATCAATACTAATGTCAAAACACTTCCATGGGTTACTCTACCTGAGCCTGCAATCATTAAGCGTTATGCCGAGCTTGGTGGAACAAATATATCTTTTGCATCAGATGCGCATACAATTGACAGAATATGTTTTAATTATGATAGTGCTAAAGAAATAGTCCTATCATTCGGATTCAAATACTGGACTTCTTATGTGCAAAGAGCGCAAATAAAAACTAAAATATAGTAAGACCGTGACAATTGCTGCTTGTTTGTGAGCATGGTGATTTTTATAAAATCTGACGAGTTGGATTAATAATTCTTGGCTTGACGCATCGCATCCACGGGTACTATTTGCATCTGCAATTTAATATTGCTTTAACTGTTTTAGTGCGACTCTGCTACATTACTTGCCTTTAACACTAGATATTGCGCAAAAACTTATAAGATATTGACATTTAAATGCGAATTGTATATAATATTTCTGTTATATAAAGTAGCAAATTTCTCGCAAGGTGTGGTGACTTGAAGTTAGATGGCACCAACAAACTAATATAACTTCTATCACATTTACCTTAACTACTTGTTTTAATTACAATTGCAGTTTTGCGCTATACACATCAATTGCAAATGCATCCTGATTTAGTGGCATTTACTTGTCCCCCTAAAGTGCAGATTAAGATTTGCTTACAAAAATGACATTTACAGGTGATGGACTTTTGCGATGCCATTTCCGAATTTGCAAACATATCGTTGTGCGCGTTGCAGGACAAAAGAGCGCCTAATTATAGACTCATAACAGACCAGTTATTTTTAGTCTCTAAAGCGAGTGTATGGTGGATGATACACTATAACGATAAATGGAAATTCGGCATTTAAGCACACATAGAGAG
The DNA here is from genome assembly GCA_031278175.1 of Christensenellaceae bacterium. GTDB lineage: Bacteria > Bacillota > Clostridia > Christensenellales > DTU072 > JAITLB01. The sequence continues at coordinate 866 of JAITLB010000257.1, read as the reverse complement.
TAGGTCTATTTAAGTTCACTAAATATTGTGAGAAAACGTATTTTTGTGTTTGCGCGTTTATGTGATACTTAATTAGCATCCTTAACATATGTTCTCGCAACCATAGACTTCTCTATATTACCGAGTGTGGCAGGTTCATATGTTGATCATTCAATTTGCTTGTCACATGTGGAGACTTTATGAAATTCATTAAGTTTATTAAAACTGCGTTTTTAGTTATTCTCTTGTCAATTGCAATGGTATTGTGCGCTAGTATTTTAGGTTGTACTAGTGAAGATTATATCTATGTTTCAAGTCTTACTAACGCAGACACGTTTAGCTTCTTGCTAGAACATCATCGCTACTACTTAGATCCCAATTTTCATTACGCATTTAGGTGCAAGTTGTCAATTGATTCGCTTTTTCAAGAAATAAGTAAATATGATTACGAACTTATCAAAAGTGAAAATCGCATTTTGATTTTCAAATCGAGTTCCTTAGGCAAAAGTTATTTTGTCATAGAATTTATTCAAAAAGAGAATAACCAATTCCGCTATTTCCTGACAAATTCAAGAGGCACGATCCTCTTTCAAAATGAAACTGACACGTGGGGTGTTAATATTTTATTGCCTACATATTCTTTTAAAATTAACGCTACCAACCCCGAATTAGGAGAAAAAATTGAGACACTATTATCATTTGAAGAATTAGAAAGTTTCTATAAAAAAGTTGACGAATACATAGAGATTGATGCCACAAACAAATTTATGGTTTATTCATATGAAACGAGCATAAGGCAACCTGACTTATTTATTATTACTCATAGTACAGACGGCAATAAAAACTACATTACCATTGAGGCTAGCGAAAATGATGTTGTCAATACA
>JAITLB010000203.1 GCA_031278175.1 Christensenellaceae bacterium | reverse complement strand
GACGACAGCAAAACAATTGAATCGTCAAGTTCGCCCGAAACTGATGCGAATGAATATGGGTATAGATCGGTGTTTAAGCCTTCGAGAATTTCAATTTGGGGAACCGAAACACTCATTATGTTTTGGGTGTCAGATTTAAGACGCACAGAATATGATGGAATTGCTACAGCTTCCTCTACAGCTTCGCGACCATTAACAGCACTTGCTAATAGAAATGACTTAAGCGAGGCTGACAATTCTTGCTCGATTTCTTGTCGCAGTTTTCGGTTTTCTTTTATATAGATCATGAATCGGCGCACAGTTTCGTCTGTTTTATCTTTGAGGAGCTTATGACCTCTAATTGCTGTTTTTAAACGCATTTTAAGACGTCCTAATTCCATTCTTGTTGGATTTACATTTAGTCGTTTCATATTATGCCTTTTGCTGGTTTTTATCATAGAATTCGCACAAATAAGCTTCGCGAATTCGCTTGAGTTCGTTACGTGGTAGCATATGCAACAGTTCCCACCCTAACTCGATAGTGTCAAATATTGAGCGTCCATTTTCAAAACCTTGATTGACGTAACGCTTTTCAAACTCATCTGCAAATTTAGCAAATTTAATATCAACAGGTGTCAATGCCGCTTCACCAAGAATCGCCGATAACTCTTTTGCTTCTTTACCTCTAGCGTATCCAGCAAACAATTGATTCATTGTATCAGCATGATCTTTGCGAGTTTTTCCCGCGCCTATTCCTTTATCCTTCAATCTGGAAAGGGATGGCAAAACGTCAATAGGTGGCAGAATCCCTTTTTTATATAATTCACGGGACAATATAATTTGTCCTTCTGTAATATATCCTGTCAAATCGGGTATGGGATGTGTTTTATCATCTTCTGGCATTGTGAGCATTGGGATTTGCGTTATACTGCCTTCTATACCACGGATGCGACCTGCGCGCTCATACATTGAAGCTAAATCAGTGTACAAGTATCCAGGATATCCTCTGCGTCCTGGGATTTCTTTTCGAGCTGCGGATACTTCGCGTAGAGCTTCGGCATAATTAGTAATGTCAGTTAGGATAACTAATACATGCATACCTTTCTCAAAAGCCAAATATTCTGCGGCGGTTAAGGCCATGCGTGGTGTAGAGATACGCTCTATTGCTGGATCATTAGCAAGATTCACAAACAAAACCGCACGATCAATTGCACCAGTTTTGCGCAAATCAGTTATGAAAAAATCTGCTTCTTCAAATGTAATACCGATTGCGGCAAAAACAACAGCAAATTTTGAATCTTCGGTTAAGACGCGCGCTTGTCGAGCGATTTGCGCTGCGAGTGCTGAATGCGGTAAACCTGAAGCCGAAAACACAGGGAGCTTTTGCCCGCGCACAAGTGTATTTAGTCCATCAATAGCACTAATTCCAGTCTCTATAAATTCGTCAGGGTAGTTCCTAGCTACTGGATTTATTGGTTGTCCGTTGATATTATAACGTTTGTCGGGGATAATCGCGACACCATCATCTTTAGGTCTGCCCATTCCATCAAAGACGCGACCAAGCATATCTTCCGAGCAATTAAGCTCTATACCTTTACCTAAGAATTTAGCGCGCGCTTCGCTGATCTTCAGCCCCGAAGAACCTTCAAACAATTGAACTAGTGCTTTATCTTCATCTATTTCTAATACTTTTCCATGACGCACGCGACCATCGTCTTGTCGAATTTCTACTAGCTCATCATATTTGACACCAGTAACTCCTTCAACCAACATTAGCGGTCCTACTACTTCTCTTATAGTCTTATATTCTTTAAGCATATTTTTTGTTGTCCTCATAACTGGCAATTCGAAATCAAATAAAATCAAATTGTCGTTTACGGTTTTGTATTAGATCTTGTGTTAAAGATTTCACTAGATCTTTTGAAGTGATTATATTGCGTGATGCTGTGCATTCACATGACTACATGTTATATTCTAAAAGTTTCAAGCACGCTTCCAACATTAAGCATTAAGCATACTATCTTGAGTGGATCTTTAGTGTATAGATGGCATGATCATATATAAAATTGTCCAACTCTAAAGATTATCTATGTGTCATCCAATAAGTTGTGCAATTTCCTTTTTCATCTCTAACTCAATTGCATCAAATGACTCTAATTCGTTTTCTGGAATATATTTTGAACGACTAATTTTTTCTTTAACTGGTAGTTCAATTATGTCCTCAGGTTCAACATTTTTATTGAGTGCTGTACGTGCTAATGTATCGAATGCTATAACTAATTTTAGCATCCTGTATTGCTTGTTTAGGGATGTATAAGTATCAATTTCATTAAACGCATCTTGATGCAAATAATCTTCACGTATTGATTTTGCAGTATCCATAGTGATTTTATCTTTAGGTGAGAGCGCATCAGTTCCCACCAATCTCACTATTTCTTGTAGAGATGCTTCTTCTTGTAATATTGCCATTGCACCACTGGTCAAGTGACTCCATTCTTGAGCTATGTTCTCATTGTACCATTCGGCTAAACGCTCGGAGTAGAGACTATAGCTTATAAGCCAATCGACAGCTGGGAAATGTCTCCTATATGCTAGTGACGCTGATAAACCCCAATAAACTTTAATAATACGGAGTGTAGCTTGACTAACGGGTTCGGATAAATCTCCACCTGGTGGACTTACAGCACCTATTGCACTAATAGAACCATTGATGGATTGCGTGCCTAGCACTTTTACAGAACCAGCTCTCTCATAGAATTCGGCAAGGCGGGACGATAAATAAGCGGGGTAACCTTCTTCGCCAGGCATTTCCTCTAGGCGACCACTCATTTCACGCAATGCTTCTGCCCAACGGCTCGTGCTATCTGCCATAATAGCAACATTATAACCCATATCACGGAAGTATTCGCCTATTGTTATCCCAGTGTAAATGCTTGCCTCACGCGCCGCTACGGGCATATCAGACGTATTAGCAATGAGAACTGTTCGCTTCATTAACGGCTCACCTGTTTGAGGATCTTTAAGCTCGGGGAACTCGTTTAACACATCTGTCATTTCGTTGCCACGTTCGCCACAACCAACGTAAACGATTATATCGGCGCTGGCCCATTTTGCTAATTGATGTTGCACTACTGTCTTTCCTGATCCGAACGGACCTGGGATAGCAGCTACTCCACCACGAGCAATTGGGAAGAATGTGTCAATTACTCGCTGTCCTGTTATCATAGGCACAGTTGGTGATTGCTTTTGAGCAAATGGTCGCCCTTGGCGCACAGCACATTTTTGAAGCATTATAATGTCTTTTATAGTATCGCCGACTGCGATTTTAGCGATAGTATCCACTATTGTAAAATCACCTGGTTTAATAGATATGATTTGACCACCGCAATTGAGTGGTGTCATAATCTTATGGCGAACTACTGGTGTTTCTTGGACAAAACCTAATTCATCGCCAGGAATAACGACATCTCCAGGTTTAACTGTGGGGGTAAAAGTCCATTTTTTTTCGCGATTAAGAGGAGGTGCTTCTATTCCACGTGCGATTCGATTGCCCGATGATGCTCTAAGAGTTGGCAGTGGCCGCTGTATACCGTCATAGATGCTCTCTATGAGTCCAGGCCCTAATTCAACTGATAGTGGCGATCCTGTAGAGATGACATCATCACCAGCTCCAATTCCAGCAGTTTCTTCATATACTTGTATGGATGCCTTGTCGGCACGCAATTCGATAATTTCGCCGATTAATCCAAATTTGCCCACACGTACGACATCAAACATCCTGCAATCGCGCATTCCGTCTGCGACTATTAGTGGCCCTGCTACTTTAATTACTTTTCCCATTGGACTCCTAACTATTAATGCTAACAATTCGCATCAATAGATTTAGTGCTTAATATCACATTCATTCACAGACATTGCTTGTTGGATTTTGTCCTACAAGTCGTGAGCGTGTCATGTGACCCGACCTTCCGCACAAATTGTGCGAAATAGATTTATGCTAACTTATAATACACGCTAGTGCATCTTAGTATTAGATTTAAAAGCATTGCAACGCGTCAATTCTCACGAGCATTTATGTGAAAATGCAGAACTCCCATTTTACAGATTTTTCTGTCTAGAGTAGTTGCTCGTTGGTATAAGACAGACTACTTTTTTGCAAAATCAAACTGCCGCATGTTTTTGCTCTTTAGGTTATTAACAACTAATGATTTTCAAATCTGCTATATTACCAAGCTTGCGCTTTTGAAATTAAGCAAATTTAGATATATTACTATATAGGCATTTGCTACAACTGTTATACTGACTTGCACCTTGCTATAATTACATAACAGCCTACTTCACAATTGAATTGATATTTTCCAATTAGACTATCAAATCAGTTTGAGATTTGTATTTAATTTTCAAAGTTGCAATTCTTATTCAACGCGTCATTTACCTTTCAGCTTTTTGATTAGGTATTTAATAGACACATTAAGAGCGACTATTACCTATCAAATAACTACATTGCTTTGAAAGTGAAAGCAGTGCGCCTCTCATGAATACTTTAGACTCGCTATAATAAAACATTTTGCTAAATATTTTATTGAGCGGTGCTAAGCAATACAACGCGAAAAATTCAATTGCTAAGACATCTTAGTGTTTATTATGATTGCTATTATTTGTTTGACTCGAATTCGTTGATGAGTAAGAGTCTCCAAATAAAATATCAGAGCCGATAGCTTTTTCAACATCTCGAGATAATCCACGCATTCCAAATCCACTAGGACCTTTTGCTGATGGAATAGGTATGACTGCTGGATAAGTACGTGATTTGTATCTTGATATGGTGTCTGCTATTGTTTCTGCGATATCTTCTGTTATGAAGATTACAGAATAATCGCGCGCCAGCTTTTTAAGTGTCTCTCTAGCATCAAAATAACTTTTTGCATCGAAAACATCAACTCCAATTGCTTTGAACGCAAGCACTCCATCTTTGTCGCCGATTACGGCAATTTTGTTATTAGGCATATAATGTCCTCAGTCTTTTTCGTATTTCATCGCGCGAGACATCATTTTTAATGCATACCAACATCATTCTAAGTGTGCTTATTTCGCTACGCTTTGCAAGATAATAACCGACAACTGGTGCTGTAGAAAACATATCATCTCGCTTTTCACGGAAAATATCAATCAAGTAATTGTCGCGTTCTCTATCAAAGGATGCTAGATCACGTGTCTTGACAAAGTCAGTGAACTTATCATATATACCACTTCTTAATCTTTCCGATAACACACCACAGTCTGGGTATATGCTCGAAAAGAACGTCTCGTCCAAGGTGCCAGCTACCACGAAACCTGATAGGAAGAACGTAATATCGGCATTAATTCGCGCTGAACGCACAAATGAAGAAATATTTATAAAGTCAGCTGTTGCTGAGAAATACTGCCGAATTTTCGAGTCAACACCTTTCTTACTAAGTCTGCACGCTATATCAGAGAACATTGCTTTATCAACACACTCATCTAAAAAGCGCGGGCTTTTTGTTGTTTCGAATGTAGTTTCTATTTCTGTAATAGCGTCTACCATAAATTGAGGGAGTGGTGGTTTTTCACGCTGGATAGCATCTTTCATTACTTCGAATGGAATCAAACCTCCTTTTGCATGAGGATATGATACTTGGCCAGATCCATATTTAGCTTTTAATAATGCTTTAAGATTGAAATAATCGTCACGCAAGAAGAAACATTCAATACCAACACCTTCAACAGATATGGATCGGATAAATTCAGGGAGAAGAGCTGCTTCAGCATCAAGTATTTTATCAAAATCAGCAGGATCTTCTATCAGCGTGCCATTTCCGTAGTCGCTTTCAACTAATATTTTAACGGCAGTATCTAAATTTTCAGCGTCAATCATCCGATCAAGACGTTCAGATTTAAACAGTCCATTTTCTTTTGATTTAGCTACCGCATTGGCAAATAATAACCCGTCTTTCACCGCTGACCTCCTCCATTAAGTATATAGTACTGTTGTCGGCTTTGCATAATTACAAGAACCTAATTTAAGTTTCAGGAAATAAGATTGATGCAACTTCTGACTCAATCTCGGTACGCAACAAATCTAACTCTGATGCTAGTGTGCAATCCTTGTTTGCATTTTTTGAGACTAGAACAATGCCTGACTTGACAGTAAAATCATCGGGGTTGCCCATCTCAATTTTTATGCCAGTGCCTAACATGCAACTATCTACAAAAGTTTTAGTTATTACGCGCTTATCTTTGACTGACCTGTATAACGTATCGCCATCTTCGGCTATAGATAATAGGCTTTTGATCAAAGCGAGATATTCAGTGCGTGACAGACTAGCAAGCAACTCTTCTGCTCGCGCAAATGCTTGATCTATAGCTTCTTTTTTAGCTTTCAATATTAATTTACGCACAGTAGCTGCTGCAGCACTCTGTTTTCGCCGGATAATTTCATCAGCCAGTTTTTCGCATTCAGCGTTTGAATGTTCTTGATACAAATCGGCCTGCATTTGAGCATAATCTATTATAGAATTAGCTTTTATTGTGCCTTCCTCAATTGTAGATTTGGCTATATTCTCGGCATCGTTTATGATTCTCTCAGCTATTGTTAGTGTGTCGCTCATTGCTGTTTTCTCCAATACATTGGATTAAGCATATGCAGGTAGATATACTGCAAGAAATGAAATGAGCAAGCCTAGTAGTGCATATGTTTCGACCATGATAGTAAAAACTATGGCCTTAATATTCTCTTCAGGACGTTTAGCAACTAGTGCTATTCCTGCGGCTGCCACCTTGCCTTGATGTATACCACTTAACAATCCAGATATCGCCATAGGTAAACACGCACCCAACATTGCTAGTCCAGCAAAAGGTGAAAGTGAGACCAGTGCGCCACCAAAGATATTCAATTTTAGCATAACAACAAAGCCAATAACAAAACCATATAGTCCTTGTGTTGCTGGTAGTAATTGAAGAATTAGACATTTCATAAATTTGCTAGGATCTTCCGATACAACACCTGCAGCGGCTTGTCCTGCTTTAGCTACGCCTATAGAACTTCCAATACCAGCAAAACCAACTGCTAGAGCGGCACCAATAAATGCCCACGCTGTTCCTGACAACATAATTACCTCCGAAGGTTATTAGTTTTTAACCTTACTACTTATTGAGATTCCCTCAGATATATGGATATATTTAGATCCAGAACCTAAAGGCTGGAAAGCACGTCCCTCACCAGAGAAGAATTTCCCAAAAAACTCGACATACTGCAACCTTGAGTCGTGAACATAAACGCCCAAGGCATTGATTGCGAAATTAAACAGATGCCCAAATGCATAGATTATAAATGCTACAACGTATCCAAAATAAGAAAGGAGCGATGGCATCAACCCAGCAATAATATTTATAACCATTCCAATGATGCCTGTTGTAAGACACAAACTAAACAATCTAGAATAGGATAAAATATCGCTGAACACGTTAATAGAACCATAAAGATTCTTAAATGCGCCAGCGAGCATTGACAAAGGATTTTTCTTGCCGACCGCACCACCTGCAAGCAACATTAGAACACCAATACCAGCAAAGAGTCCACCGATCGTAGAGAGTGCGGATATACTTAAGAGCATACCGAAAACGGCTACTGCACCGCCGCACAATATTATAACCCAACTGAAATGGTTCAACACACCATTGAGGGACTGTTTGTTTTTTATGAGTGTGATACCATTTAAAGCAAATCCTGCTGCTAATTGCACCACACCGAGACCTAGAGCAATGCCGAACATAATCAATATATCCGTGCCATCCATTGAATTGAGTACTTGCAATGATAGCAAAAATTTACCCACTGGATTGCTTGATAATTGCTCTGCTGTAAGTCCAAACCAACCACCAAAGAGCGTTCCCCATATAATTGTAGAGATTCCACAGAACATAAACATTAGGAAAAAGCCACCACTTCGTTTAACTGGTTTTTTGATGAGAAGATATAAGGCACAGGCGATTGTCATGATGAGTCCATAACCAGCATCAGAAAACATGAAACCGAAAAACAAACAATAGAAAAACATTACAAAAGGATTTGGATCTATGCTGTCATATTCGGGTGTGCCGAAAGTTGATGTAATGTTGTCACCAAATGCACTAACAGCTTTGGTGTTTATTGTAAGCGATGGTGGCACTTCACCAGGTTGTGGATCTGTAACCTCATAAACTATACCCGATCCAGCACCACTAAGTGCCTCTATAACACTAGCTTCACTATCTGCAGGTATCCAAGCAGTGAAAACGAAAGAGCGTGCTGTCTCGCGACATTTACCCATCGTTTCGGCTTTATCAAGTTCTATAGTATAAAAATCATATAAAAGCTTAAAATCTTTTAGATGATAAAATGTTTCTGCCACAGCAAGATACAATTTTCTACGTCTTTGGTTAAGAACTTCAAGTTCACTTCTAGCTTGCGCGATTAAATCTGAAGCAAGAGCATCATCATTAAAAGGACATTTGCGGAAATTTATACTTGCTAATGCACGGGCGACTATGTCAGTTTCGGTCTTGAATACTGCAACAGCTAAAAGAAAACCATTATCAACAGCAGTATACTTTATTTTAGCATAATCTGGCAAAATAGTGGTTATCGGCTCAATATCCTCAATTTCAGTGTATCCTACGAATAAAGAAGTATGCTTAGTGTCTTGTATCTCGGAAAATTTTACATCAAGAGATGTGTATATGCTTAACTGGGTTAATGTGGATTGAATGCGCGACTTTTTAGATTTGATTTCTGCTAATTCATTACTTATATCTGATAAGATTTCAATTGCAGAAAACAATTCAAATTCGTCTTTAACAATGGTAGCAAGATCTTCATATTTAATGACTACATTTTCTTTTCCAAACTTCGCGTTGTGAAATGCTACATTGTTTTTAACGTCATTCGAAAATTCTTTCTTTTTTAGTTCGCGTCTGGATTCTTGCAAAAAAGTGAAAGCGAAGTCTAATTGCGCAATTTTTTGCGAGATAGAGTCACAGACAGAGACATGTTTATCTATGAACGTGCCATCCAGTTCAGATGTGTTCGCGATCTCAACTATGCCCAGTCCTGTCAAGGTGTGCAAAATTCGGCGTCTGTCTTTTTTGTGTCCAATGGCAGACAATTTTTTCATTTTAACGACCGACATGCTTTTCTAATAACTTCTCCACTATAAACTTGGCTGCGATCTCTATATTGGCATGTGCTTTAATGTCTGAAGCAGTTTTTTCACCATTTTTAATCAATTCGCTACATTGATCTGTTGCGTTTTTTTCGGTGATCTCAATAATGCTGAGTTTTTTCAACTTGACTGCTTTTTTGGCAGCTTCAAGAATTTCAGTTGCTCTAACGTCTGCTTGAAGATTTAATTCTCCTGCTTCTCTTAATGCTTCACTTGTCAAAAAATCCGCTTTAGCTTCTGCCACTTTAATTTCATCAATGAACTCTTGTATCATTATCAAATCCAACCACTACTTCATTCTTGCTTACAAAACATCCAAATTGATTTGAAGCAATTACGAATTGTCCTATATGAGGACGGAAATTTTACTATATGTGCTGTAATTAATTATATAAGTTTAAAATTAACTTAATATAAACAACAAAAACTGCACAATTTGTTATAAAAAGTGCTACATGTCTGTTGTATGATGCGATTAAAACTCAACTAGCATATCCGCAGATTGCAATACGTAGGTAGGCTTAATTTTATCATCAAGGGTATCTAGAGTTGTTTCGCCAGTTAAAACGAGTGCTGTTCGATACCCATTATTAGTTCCAAATAATATGTCAGTATAAAGACGATCGCCTACCATTAGCACACGATCAGCTGTAACGTTAATTTGCCCATTTACTAAATCTGCCATAGGCGAATAAGGTTTACCACAAACCATATCAGGAGATCGACCTGAGGATGCAGTAAGCAACGCTGTTAAAGAACCGACATCTGGCATATTGCCGATATCCGATGGACAAATCAAGTCTGGATGCGTAGCAATAAAAACGCGCCCCTTGTCTAATAGAACATTAGCATGCCATAACTTATTATAACTTAAATCCGTATCAAATGCTAGTAAAACTGCATCCGCATCTTCAGTTATAGAAATACCATTTTTGATTAGTTCTTCGCAGAACGCACTGGTTCCTAATGGATACACACTTTTACCAGGTAAGACGTTTTTAACGTATAGAATAGTAGCATGTGTAGATGTGATTATTTGATTACTGTTAGCATTGTATCCGATTCGCTTAAGCTTTGAGATGTACTCGTCAGTAGTTTTACTACTGTTGTTCGTGAGAAAGAACACTTTCTTATCTAAAGCATCTAAGGCATGCAACATATCAAGAACACGACCTATAGGTTTGTCACCCAAATAAATCGTGCCATCCAGGTCAAATAAAAACACATCAGCATCAATGGCAAGTCTCATGCAATGTTTTCTCCTAATAAAATGTGCTAAACATTTTAAAATTATTCGGAAGCGTAAGAAGTGCGCAACAATTCTGATATAATGCCACTGTATGCCATCTGTGCTAGTCGGCCCTCAATCAGAACTTTTTCGGCTAGCTCTAGAATAAGATTAGCAACGCAGTCAAATGACACTTGTCGATCTATATAGCCAGACAAATGTCTGTATTTTAGTGCTACAGCGAGCAATTCGTCTCTTACTATATTTGCCTTGTTGGGAACTATAGGTATTACGTGACGTGAGCTAACCATTGCAGGCATTATAGTGTGTATGATAGAACGCAACCGAACCCTATCATTACCAATTATTATACCTTTTATGTGCGCGTTTGTAAAATGTAATAGTAGTAAGTTGATGACATAAGCTGTAAAAAACTCGAAATATTGCAAATTGGATGTTTTTATCTGTGACATGCCTAGTTGCAGTAGCGCAGTATAAACACTCTTAATATTAGCATTATTAAGTGCGACATTTGAATAAAAAAATGTTCGAATACTCTCTTCATCATAAGTATGATTTAATAACGCGTCAAAAACCTTTTTGCGCATAAGAGACAAGTTGCATGCTGTGCTAGAAGTTTTGTCAATGGCATCGTTAATATCAGCAAAAGTTCCAAACAAAAGGTTAAATAACTCAAGCTGATAATTAGGAATCTGATCTTTCTGTATGATAATTGCTACAGTTTGCTTGTCGTTTATGAGGCAAGAATTATTGTGAGGTGCTATTGCCGATTGTCTTACACATGACATGTAAGGCGCATTTGGTGCTAGAATCAACTTGTGAGTATGTGCAGAGTTTCGAGCCGACAATATTGTCCGCTCCGTTCCTATTGCTACGATTGTAGAAGGTGTTGAATGAACAATATCTTCGGGTGAGAAGATATAGACTGTTTTCCCATTAGCAATTAAGGACTTTGCAAGTTCTCGAACGTCTGAGTCTGAAATGAAAGTGACAACTGACGAACTATCTGCTAAAAGCTCCTTTATAGTATTTGTTCTATTCTCGCTGACTATTATGTCCATAAAAACCTCAAAAAAGCTGTTGCTTTTCAAATATATAGTATAGTGTAAAGAGCAGAATTAAAATGAATTTTGATGTCGTTTGATGAGTAAAATTATCGAATCTGTGCTACTGGTAGATATATAATGGGACATTAAAATAGAGCAAAACTATTATAGCTAAACTGCCTCATGCGCGCATATTCAGTCTGACATTATTAGCGCGACTGTTTTTAATCGCAGAAAACAATTGCTTTAGAAACGATGCTGTGGGAACACTTAATAACAATCCAACAAGACCTAGTAGACCACCGCCAATAGTTACCGAAAAAAATGTCCAAAATCCAGATAAATCCATATATTTGCCAACAACAAGAGGATATGTTGTGAGTTGCTCGATTTGTTGTACGATGATAACAATGAGTAAAAAAACAAGTGCGCAATTGGGTTTTTCTGCAAGAACAAAGAGAAAGCCACTTATGCCCGCTACATATGCACCGATAATAGGGAAAATGTTTCCAACAGCTAAAATAAAAGACAGCAAACCTGGATGTGGGATTTTAAAGATTATAAAAGACAAATAACAGAGCAACCCAAATATTACGCTTTCAACACTTTGCCCAGTTAGAAACCTGGAAAATTTACTTCCCGCAGCAGAAATAATAGCAAGAGACTTTATTGCAACAGTTCTTCCTTTAAAGTGCTTAATAATATGGTATGCCTGCTTGCTAAGTGCTTCTTTATGGATCAGTGCCAGTATGCCTAACCCTATTCCTGCTACGGTCTTTACAATCGCACTTACAGCAACTGTTAGCATGTCTAACAAGCGTGTTGATAGTGATGCTATACTGTTTAAAACATTCCCAGACAGCGAAGTCACTTTATCTAGTAAAGATTTAATGAAAGGCATATTTGAATCGTTAAGATTGTAATTTTCAGTGGCAAAAGCATTAATTTTTTCACCTAATGAGTTTATACTTTTTTCGATATCTGGTGCTACTATTAATATGAACAAAATTATTAATCCAGACAAAATGCCGAGAACTAAAAATACGGAAATAATGCGCCTTAATTTGCAATGCTTTAGCAAGGGCTTAATGAGCTTTTCGAGTAAAGATACAGGTGTATTAAATGCTAGCACAAACAGGATCGCGACAAATACAGGTTTTAGGGCATTCCAGATCATACTAGATAATTCGAGAACCTTATTAAAATTAAAAATACAAAATATTAGAATAACACCTAATAATAGTACAAGCACCGATTTTTTACGCATATTATTATCTTGCGCAAAATGGAGAAATTTAATGTGTTTAAGTATACTTTAGAATGAAATCACACTATTAATGAAACATGTTAAATGCAAATCGCAAACGTGAAAAATCCGAGCTTCTATCGACAGCAATTTTTTGTTCTATCTCGCACAAAGAAGGTAAAACCAGGCAAATGCGATATTCTGGGGCAAATCGGTAAGTACTGTAAAACAAATAAGTTGCTATATTCATCGGCGAAATATAGAATATTTGCAAACAATTTACTGCAAAAATACGGATAAAACGCATAACAAACAGAGCAGATTTGCGGATACAGATAGAAACATAATCAGAGTGAAATAGTTACATTTAAAAAATATATAGTCCTATATTAAACGCAAGCAGTGATATAGTCTGGGTTATTATAGTGCAATGTAGGATATCATGTAACCTAAATTTGTAAAATGACAAGGTAACTTCCTGTTTGACACTCAAAAACGAAACGCAGGCAAATTTCCACCCAAAAATAAATTTCATTTTTGAGGGCCAAACTGGAAG
>JAITLB010000185.1 GCA_031278175.1 Christensenellaceae bacterium | reverse complement strand
GCATACATTGTTGGCAACATAATATTATCCTTAACAGTTCTACCCGATAATAGATTATATGCTTGAAAAACAAAGCCGACATTTCGCGCCATTACACCCTGTTTCAAGCACGCACCTATTGATATTCCATCAATTTTAACTTGCCCAGAATCAGGTGTCTCGAACCCTGCCATGATATTTATCAATGTGCTTTTCCCCGCACCAGAGCAGCCTTGAATGGAAATGAAATCACCTTTATATATTGTAAAAGTGATAGCGTTTAAGATTTTTCGAGCGGCATACGACTTTGAAATTCCGCAAATGTCAACTATTGGTTCGCACATATATAAATTCTATCACCCCTAGATCAAGATCAAGCAACACCCCATTGTGAAAAACACGTAGCACTGTTGCTTTTATATTAGAGATTGCAGTGATCTCAATATTAATTTTCAAAAATCTGTCATCATGCAAGATATAGGCTTCAACAACTGATGCTTGATCAAGTGGTAAACCCAACCCCAATGTATTTAAAACATAAACATATTGATCGGTTTCCAGTACTTTACTGATTGTAACATTAGTAACACCATAGAGAACCTTTTCTTTATTATCAATTTTTACAGTAACTTTTATTTTCTCCTCTACAAGGTTTACATAATCAATATCTATCACAGTACAGGTTGAGATAACACCATACTCTTTACTGACTATAAGTGTATCATCCATGCGTAGAGCATTGTAAGCGTCCACAGTTAAAAAAAGATTGGCATAGATCTCCATTAAGTTGCGCAACACAATGGAACTATCTGTAATGTCAAGTGTGATATAAATGGCATCGCTAATAATGTTTGCATTTTCAAACTGACCAATTATATCTCCTATATTAACAATATCTCCGATATTTAGTTCAGTATTGGAAATGCTGAACGTGCGCAGTTCATTATAAAAAAACGTTGTAGTATTTTGACTAAAGAGAATGGTTTGCTTTTTTTCAGTGGTGAGGGGAAATGCTGAAAAGCCCGATAGATTTACCTGAGCATTCTCATTAGCATCGATCTCATAAGTAGCATCATATATTCCGAGGTTACTTGTGTTTTGCTGTGTTTCCATAACATGTACAAGCACAATGCAAAAAACAAGTAAAACAAATATTGCGATTGTGATGAACAATGCTAAATAATTATGATATGCTTTATTAATACTCATATATCTTAAACTGTGTAGTTAGCGGTTAGCAAACACAACAGAACCTCCGAAAACTGTGAAAATGTGTGTAGGATCATCTAAAAGCGCAAAATCTACTACAATAGTATCCGCCACAAGCTCGGCATCTTTAAGACTATTGAAAGTACACTGTAAAGATAAATCCGAATACGGATCGGTAAACGATGCTAGAAAATCAGCTGGATTGCTAAAATTATGAATAACATCGCGATCGGTAAGATGCTCAATGATTTGGATATCCCCAGAAAACTCAAGATTACCATATGCAAACCTTATCGACTTGATGATAACACCCGCATAAGATCCATAGTAAACACCAAACCTTATAGGCAGTCTAAACAAGAGTTGATTGCTGCCATAAGCATCATCAAAGTGACATCTATTCCTGTCATACGTAGCAGGTATATCGCCGCCCGCCAAGTACTCATTTGGAATTGTGTGTAACCTTATATTAAGTGGCATTACCTCGCGAACTCCATAACTGCTAGGTGCATCACTTTCAAACACCAAACCAGTTATATCTCTCTGGAGTATTGAAGCATCGAAATCAGATGTTGGTTTAATAATTAGTGCAATCAGCGCGACATATAAATTAGGATGTGCTGGGTAAGTCCAAGTTAGGCTGATTGCCATTGAATCGACTATGATAGTTACATCATCTAAATTTTCACCTTCGGCATCTACAACGCTTTTGGACAAATTGCCACCGTGAAAGAACGGTACAAAAATCCACTCTACACCAAAATTGGGTGATATTGAAACATCAAAATCCACAGTTGGCATTTTGATTTCATCTGTATCCGTGGAAAAATGTGCATCGGGTTGAACGCAAGCAGTAAACAATAAAAAGCCAATACATAATATTAAGATAATCAAAATTAAAACTTGTAACCTTCAATATAACCTCCATTTGCAAACTTTAATTAGGAACATCATAATATGTTTGATACTCACAGTGACAGACAGTTGTTTTTAACTTAGTATCTCGCACAGTGGTAGTTTAAAACAACGTACGAGGTGTATGCGATTGCTTTACTTGTTCACCACTTTTTAATATTACCTTCTTTATCGAAGTCCACTTTTTCTTCCAGCTGTATCAAATGGAATAAAAAATAATATGTATCATGACTTTACTCCTTTTTGATTTGCAATCATTATTGAAGTCTAACATGTAGATTGATGTTTTCTCATATTAGCATTATGATTATAGCACATAAAGTAGAGATTGTCACTAATTATTTTTTTTAGTGCGAAAATTGCGTCAAATCGCAAGCCACGATGCTGAATGCCCCTGCTGCGAGGCGACATTTTGCAGGACGCGCTAGAACATTGCGTTGTTTGCAACAAGGTGCTTAACCAAAGGAAGAATTGCACAAATAGATGATACAACGAAAAAACCGTCACAATGCGCCCAATGCTATTCTTTATAATCTAAAGAGAGTTGTGAGCATTATAAATTTCCAAATCCCAAACTTATTTTCTCTGTAAAATCTCTCAAAGTAGCGCTTTTAAAACTTGCTTTTGACGGTATCAACTATGGCACTAAAGTGTATATTTTTGAGTAAGTATCTCACATGACATCTATTCGCGGGCATGCTTTATGGTACTAAACTATAATTATTCACTTTTAGTATCGCTCATAAAAGAATTAGAAATTTAACTGTGCTATTCATGTGAAAATCGCTCATTTTGCATAAAAATATGATATAATTAATACATGAGAAAAGCTTTGTTAGTTCTAACTGTTATGTTGGCGATTATAATCAGCTTAACTGGGTGTGTGACCCAAAGAGGCAACGCATACGACACTTATTTTAAGAACTTCATTTCACAAACGGGATATTCTAAAGTTGAGGAAGTGCTTAGGTTGTCCGATCAGGAAAGTTTTAAAGATCGTAATATCATATTTTCGTCCTATGATGATGCGTCTGGAGTATATATTTTGTCGGAAGAGAGTATTTCGTACGGTAGTGATAATGTCATGTTATATGGCTTTGCAACAATAGAAGAAGGTGTACTGATTGCGCCACGGTATGAGAACGTACTAGACATTAAGGGCGATTATGCGATAGTCACTAGGCGTGTAGCAATTGGTGATATATCGGAATCTAAAGTGTATATCGGCTTGGTTAAATTGAGAGGTGACAATGCTGGCAAAGAATATGGGTTTTCATATATTTACATGCCTCTTATAGTTCAATATGCATTTTTAAATGAAAAATTGCTTGTAATGCTAGGTTATAAAACATTAACAAGTGAAGAAACATTAACATATACGTCTGCTACAGTTTACGATTATGCATCATCAGGTGGTTCTGTATTGTTGACAGTAGGAGTGATTTCTGATGTCTCAAACGATACGACTTTCAAGATGTGTGATGGTCATATTGTCAGTATATATTGCAACATAGCACGATTTTACAGGGTAGATGAAATAACATCAAATGGTTACTTTTTAATGAAAGGGTCATTCTCACCATTTGACACAACAGCGGGTTATGCAGAGACCGATATAACCCTGCAAGCCTATTACATAGGCTCGGGGTGGTTCATATTATCTGGGGTACATACCACTACGACATCAACAGGCATATATGATATGGTTCAATATGATGCTAATGGCACAGCGCAATATGTAACAATAAAAAGCGCGTCATATAATACGGTGCATTATAAAAGCTTTGAGATCCAAGATCGTGTAGCATTGGTTGCCAACAAGTACTCTGATGAAGAAATACGCGGAATTATTAATTTATTAAACAGCGCGTATGACATTGATGATTACGATGGCAAAGGTTTATATTATCAACCAGCAGTTGCCATGAGTAGCGCCATAAAAGACGGATACTCAATAGTCTACTATTATTATTATCAGCAAATTGATGGATTCGTTGATTGGCCGATTACATTTACCATATATGATGAAAATGCTAGAGCCACAAATTTAAATACAATATTTCCACTATTATATGTAGATGGCATAGGACTATATAATAGCGATCCGAACTTTGATATGCCACCGCTTAGTGCAGATTACTATAAGTACTATAGCACCGAACGCGTCATTATAACCCCGCTACAAGACACAGTTGGGTACAACACAGCAATTGCTCACGATGAAATGATTATAAGTTACAACGTCACTGTAAGCGGTTTAACAGCCGATACATATGTGGGCGCATATGACAGAAATGGTGCATTAGCGGTTCCGTATTTGTACTTTGAATTTACTCCATATTTTAGCGGGTACGCGACAGCGTCAAGACTACAAGGTGGCGCAAGTGATACCGAGAGATTATTCTTTAGGATTAGCAAAAGTGGCGCGGAAACGCAATTGGATGATGTATTCATGCTAAGAAATGGTGTGTATGTAACATATCACACGTATGAAGATGGTATAAAATATGGACTAAAAGCTAATGACGGCACGCTACTCATAGAGAATATATGTGATACCGTATCCACAGTAGATACATTTTTAACAAAAGATGGCAAGTATATTGAAACCGCAGTAGTGACAGTAGAAGACGGGTTGGGAGTTATATACAAATTAACATGACTAGCAATATTAAGCCATGCAAAACAATAGTGGGTGGCATAGACAAAATAGAAGATGCTGCATTTTTAATTAAGTCTGGCAGAGTAGTTGCGTTCCCTACAGAAACTGTTTATGGACTAGGTGCTAATGCCTTTGATTCACAAGCAGTAGCTTCGATATACGAAATCAAAGGCAGACCGCAAGACAACCCTTTTATAGTACATATAGCAGACGTGGACGATCTAGACAGAGTAGCACGATGCGTACCTAGTGCGGCTATTGACCTTTTTGAGAGTTTCTCACCAGGTCCATTAACAATTGTCTTAAAAAAGAGGCATGAATTACCCGATGTAGTGACCGCAGGTCTTGACACAGTTGGAATAAGGATTCCCGCGCATATTATGGCGCGACAATTGATCAAGTTAGCTGGTGTGCCTATAGCTGCACCATCGGCTAATATTAGTGGTAGAATAAGCCCTACTTCGGCTATGCATGTGTTTGAATATTTTAATGGTAAGATACCTCTAATATTAGATGGTGGAGAGTCGCAAGTTGGCATTGAAAGCACTGTACTCGATTTAACAAAAAGCGTGCCAATAATTTTGCGACCTGGTAGTATAACGCTGGGCGATCTGAAAGAAGTTTTGGGTGATGTTTTCGACAATTCAAGTATAGAGCAAAACAAACCAGAATCTCCAGGTGCAAAATATAGACACTACGCCCCCCAATGCCCCGCCGTATGTGCTAAAAGCATACAGTCTATTATAGAAATATACGATAGCAATATAGATAAATGTCCTGTAATTATAGGTGCCGAACATATAAAAGACAAATTAGGAGAGCGAGCGTTTTTATCATTAGGGCAGACATCTAACGATCATGCCAGAACATTATTTAGTATGTTAAGGCGAGCAGAGCAACATTATCAATATATAATAGTACAGTATTTTGATGACGACAACGCGACAGGAATATACGCAGGCCTCAACAATAGAATAATAAAAGCGACAAGATAACTATTTAAACTTGAAAAATTGCAGTATTTAGAGTATAATTATATAGCGTATTTTTTGCATATGCCTGCTTGATGAAAGTAGCGATAATTTTCAAGAAATTTGCTAGGAGGAATTGTCAGTTTGATAATATACTCAAAAGTCAAAATAAACTGTGAGGAAACGATTACATGAAAATTGCAGTTGGGTGCGACCATGGCGGGATAGTATTAAAAGAAGCGGTGCTACGTGCAATTAATGATACAAATAACACTGCTCTAGATCTAGGGACATATGATACTAATTCCGTTGATTATCCTACCTATGCATATAAAGTAACCAAAGCAATGCAGCAAGGGCTAGCTGACAGAGGGATTCTAATGTGTGGCACTGGGATTGGCATCTCGATTGCTGCTAACAAATTTTCCGATTTCAGGTGTGCGCACGTAACCGATGCGTTTTCAGCTCAAATGTGTGTTGAACACAATGATGCTATGATTATGGCGCTAGGCGGAAGAATTACAACACCCGATGACGCATACGAGTTTGTAAAAATTTTCCTGACTGCAAAATTTGACTATGCTAATCGTAGACATGGTAATAGGTTGCGTTCAATTTATTGGTTAGAAGCGCAACAGAAAGAATTGCAAAATAAAGCAAAGTGCGAATGTTGCGATCAAAACCCGATTGAAAAGGGAATATCTGATTGCGATCAAGCATGGCCACAATCGCCACAACGCTTAACACCAATTTTAAAGGATTATGTTTGGGGCGGAAATAAACTCATGTTAGAGTGGGGTAAGAGTGTTCCAGGTATAGAAAAAGTTGCTGAGAGTTGGGAACTTTCTACACTTGATGGCGATGAAACGAAGATCGAAGAGGGCACGTTTGCAGGTTTGTACGTTACAGATCTTATAAACAAATTTTATCCTGTGTGTGGGACTAGTAAAAAGAGATACACTCGTCTTCGTACTCTAATTAAAATATTAGATGCGAATGCTGATTTGTCGATACAAGTACACCCTGATGATGCTTATGCCGAGCGTTATGAAAAAGGTGTGCTAGGAAAGACAGAAACATGGTATATAGCGGACGCTAAACCAGATGCCGCGATCTATTTAGGTTTCAACAAGGACGTTAGTGAAGAAGAATTGAGAATAGCGATAAAAAGCAAGCAATTGCCGCAATTGCTAAACAAGATAGAAGTTAAAGTAGGTGATTGCTTTTTTGTGCCAGCTGGTACTGTGCATGCATTGCTATCAGGTGTTGTTGTCGTTGAGGTTCAAGAAAGTAGTTATCTCACATATAGGTTATATGATTATGGGAGAACTGATACACAAGGCAAAGAAAGAGATTTGCACATAGAAAAGGCACTCCAGGTTTTGAATAAATCAAAACACACAAATGGATGTCAACCTAGAGAATATGTGGAACACGTTGGTCACAAAAAAAGACTTCTTGCTGCAACCGAGTATTTCATAGCATATGAAGTTGTGGTATCAACTGTGTATGAGATTATCACTGAAGATAATATAATAGCAATAACTGTTGTAGCTGGAAGTGGTAAGATAGGGACACTAAATGCTAAGAAGGGAGATTCTTTCTTAATTCCAGCATATTCAAAAGTGTTCTTTAATGGTGATGCTACACTTATTGAAACCAAGATTTAAGGTGGCATTATGTCACTAACAAAAGTGCTTAACTTTTGGTCAGTAGTGAACAAATGCTCGAATAGTTGAAGTGTCAAATTTAGAAAGAGTATTTGTGCCACTTTTGTTCTCGAGCAGAAGTGCAAAGAGGCAATAAAAGCATTAAACAAAAATGCTTAACACAAATTTATAGTATTGAGAGAGTTTATGTATTACATAGGAATTGACATAGGCGGTATGTCACTAAAGGGCGGAATAGTTTCCGAAGATGGTAGGGTTCTTAAAAAGGACACTGTCAAAACCGTAGTAGGCGATAGTCAAGCTCTGATAAAAAACGCAGAAGAACTGTGCCTTAAACTATTGTACAATGTGCCTGTAGATGTAGAAGCGATCGGACTTGGCATCCCAGGGACGATAAACGAAAAAAATGGCGTTATTGTATATAGTAACAACATCAAAATCGAGGATGTGCATATTTGCGAAGAGCTTAATAAACGCTTAGGCTTTCCCGTATGGGCTGATAACGATGCAAACTGCGCAGCACTAGGCGAGACGTTGTTTGGTGGCGCTAAGGGCAAAAAAAACGTTATATTTATAACTCTTGGCACGGGAGTTGGCACTGGAATAATTGTTGACGGAAAAGTTATGGCAGGTTTTGGTGGTGCTGGCGCTGAGGGCGGACATATGGTTATAAAATCCGGTGGCATACCTTGCAATTGTGGACGACGTGGTTGCTGGGAAGCGTATGCATCTGCTACAGGACTTATAAGAGAAACTAAAAAGTGTATAGATAAATATCCCGATTCCGAGCTAGCGCGAATTGCCGAAGGCGATGGCAGAGTATCGGGACGCACGGCTTTTAGAGCAGCGGAAGCTGGCGACAAAGTGGGCAGGAGAGTAGTAAATACATATATTAAGCATGTGTCGGAGGGTGTTGTTAACTTGATCAATATCTTTAGACCAGATGTGTTTGTCATAGGCGGTGGAATCTCCAACGAAGGTGGCGACTTTATAAAGCGCATTAATAATTACGCTGCAAAACATGCTTTTGGTGGCAAGCGCAATGTGCCTGTAGAAGTCGTTAAAGCAGAACTGCTAAACGACGCTGGAATATTAGGCGCGGCTGCAATATGTATGATGAAAAGAGATACTGACTGGGTTAGGTGTTGATGAATATATTAATTGTAGGTGTCGGTGGGCAAGGCACGCTTTTAGCTAGCAGAGTTTTAGGTGCGTGGGCGATTGCTACAGACAAAGATTGTAAATTGAGTGAAGTGCATGGAATGTCACAACGCGGTGGTAGCGTGACGACACATGTAAGAATTGGCAAAGATATAGCTTCTCCTGTTATTACCGAAGGTGAGGCAGATTATATTTTAGCATTTGAGTCGCTTGAAGCTTTGCGCTGGATGCATTACTTAAGGCAAACAGGTGTAATTCTTTTAAATGACGGTAAAATAATGCCTATGCCTGTAATAATGGGTGTAGAAGAGTATCCATCAGACATACCCGATAAAATTCGAGGGACAGGCCGCAAGGCAGTAGTTATAGATGCCATCGGCTTAGCGGGTCAGGCTGGGAATGTAAAAGCCGTTAATATTGTTATGTTAGGTGCGTTTACAAAATTATGCCAGATAGATTACGATGAAATGGAGAGCGCAGTTTCTGCGTCTGTACCACAGAAGTTTCTTGAATCGAATCTCAGGGCATTGCGAGAAGGATATAATGCGATAAGTTAAGTGTATAGAAACTAAACACTACAAATTCGAGTTTAAATGCGTTTGTGTAGTGATTAAGCAAAGCCTTGTGAAATCTTTAACGCGAGGTGTGCAATAAAATCTAATTGATGGACTTTATTGTCCTAGCATACAGATGGATAAAATTATGTATTACGATCAAAAGAATGAATGTCTAGACAAAGTTGCAAAGAAGAAACTACAATCTGAGCGATTAATAGATGTTGTAAATAGAGTGTACGAGGCAGTACCACCCTATCGGGCTAAAATGGACAAAGCAAATATTAAGCCGTCAGACATCAAAAGCATTGACGATATAGTAAAGCTTCCATTTACAACTAAGCAGGATTTGCGCGATAATTATCCTTTTGGGATGCTAGCAACGAACAAAGAAGATATTGTACGTTTGCACGCTTCATCGGGTACTACGGGTAAGCTTACGGTAGTGGGCTATACAAAAAGTGATATTGATATATGGTCTGCTTGTTGCGCAAGAGGTCTTGTAGCAGCTGGTGCCAACACCAGTTCAACACTGCATGTAGCATACGGTTATGGTTTGTTTACTGGCGGTTTAGGTCTACACTATGGTGGTGAGTTATTAGGGCTTACAGTGGTGCCAGTATCGGCAGGAAACACACCTAGACAATTGACTCTCTTAGTTGATTTTGCAGCTGATGGTATTTGTTGTACACCGTCATACGCGGTGTATTTAGCAGACGAGCTGATAAAGGCAGGGTATACAGCTAAAGATCTTAATCTGAAATGGGGTATATTTGGTGCTGAACCGTGGTCAGAGGAAATGCGAAAAGAGATAGAGGAAAAACTCGGCATTAAAGCCTATGATATATACGGCTTATCTGAAATATCTGGACCAGGTGTCGCCTCGGAATGTGAATATCAAATAGGATCACATATATGGGACGATCATTTTTATCCTGAGGTAATAGATGTTGATACTCTCAAGCCATTACCATATGGTGAAAGAGGCGAGCTGGTTTTTACAACATTGACTAAAGAAGGCATGCCTCTCATTAGATATAGAACGCGAGACATTACGGCACTAGATGATTCGCCATGTCCATGCGGTCGAACAGGATTAAGGCTTAAGCGAATAAAAGGGCGTTCAGACGATATGCTCATTATTCGCGGTGTAAATGTATTCCCATCGCAAGTCGAGAGTGCTTTAATAGCGTCAGATGAAAGGATTTCATCGCACTACCATATAACTGTCGACAGGGTCAACAATCTTGATGTAATGGAAATTGCTATAGAATTAAAAGCTGATGCTAAGTTTGACGAAATAAAAGAGATTGAGGAATTGGTATCAAAAGTTAAATCGGATATTTCCTCTGCTATAGGTGTTAGTGCAAGCGTTAAATTGGTGTCGTATGGTAGCGTTAAACGTAGTGAAGGCAAGGCTCAACGCGTGACCGACAAACGGAGTCTTTAATCGAGGTTGCTTGAAATGAAAGACTAATCGAACAACATGTCAAATTCAATATTAATCAAGGCAGGTAAAAAACTATGTTAGTAAATCAAATAGCTGTATTTTTAGAAAATAGAAGCGGGCGTATAGCTGAGTTTTCAAAAGTATTGGCAAATGCCAATATAAACATACGAGCGATGTCAATAGCAGACACTGAGGAATATGGCATTTTGCGTGCCATAACTGATGATAATGTAGCCGCAATAAAGACATTAAAAGAAAACGGCTTTAATGCTTCATCTACTGATTTAATAGGTTTTAATGTGGACGACAAACCCGGTGAAATGTTCAAAGTGTTAGATATCTTAGAAAAGGCTAAAATCAACATTGGATATTTATATTCGTTTGCAGGTACAAAAAAGAGCAATGCAATTATTCTAATCAAAGTAGATGACAATGAAAGCACGGCTGCGATACTTGAAAAGAATGGTATCAATTTGATGGGAAGTGATTTGCCTATATGAGTTTGATTCAAAACTCGAAGGCAGAGCTAAGAAAGAAAATACGGACAATCCATCCTGAAAACAGGATCGGTAAAGATCAAGCTATCAACCAGTTTGTATTTGGTCTTGAGGAGTTTATAAATGCAAAAGTTGTATTTTTATTTAACTCAATCAAGGATGAACCAGACACAAGTTGTATTATAGCAAAAGCGTTAGAGGATAAACTTGTAGGTGTTCCTAGCACAAACTATGACAAAATTGAGTTTGTGTTATTAAACCCTCAATATTGCGATAATGCTCAAAGCGCCCTTTTAGTGCCTGATCTAGTATTTGTGCCTTGCATGGCATTTGATAATCAGTTTAACAGATTAGGACGCGGTTTAGGGTGGTATGATCGGTTCTTAAAAAATTTAAATTCATTAAAAGTAGGGATAGCATATTCTGACTACGAGACAATTAATGTTTTCGCAACAGATTTAGATATACCTATGGATATTATAATCACGGACAATGGCGTGCTGCGCCCGAGTACCAGGAGAAGAAGCTAAATATATGAGAGTCATTGCTGGAAAGCATAAAGGACGAGGCTTAATTACTGTATCTGGTTCAACTGTGCGACCGACAACGGATCGAGTTAAAGAAGCAGTTTTTAATCTAATTCGCAATAAAACGGATGGCGCTGTGGTCTTAGATCTCTTTGCGGGAAGTGGCGCACTTGGCATTGAAGCGATCTCCCGCTCGGCCACAAGCGCGGTATTTTGCGATCATTCACGTGATGCAATTACTTGCATAAAGAACAACTTAGCTAAACTGCATGAAAATGCAGAGGTTATACATAAAGATTATAGAGCAGCAATTTCGGAACTAGCGCATCGTGGGTTTATATTTGACATAATTTTTATTGACCCACCGTATGATGCTAATTTAGAAAGTGACGTTCTAGCTTTAATAGCGGACAAAGAGATATTAAATGCAGACGGCATTATTGTGCTTGAGCGAAGACGCGGTGATCCACAATACAAACTGCCACAAGCATTTGCTGAGACAGTTACAAGAGATTATGGAGCATCAACAATATCCATAGTTAAACGCGCAACTAAAGTCGCACTAACAGGGACTTTTGATCCTTTTACGTTGGGCCACAAGTATTTGGTTGAAAAAGCGTTAGAAAAATTCGATATAGTACACGTGGTGGTTTTGACCAATCCTGACAAGAAACCAACGTTTACTTTGAAGAAAAGATTGCATTTTATCGAGAAATCGTTAAAACCATACCGGAAAAGGCTAAAAATTGTGTTTTTCCCAGGTCTAGTCATTGACTATTGTAAGCAATCTGGTATACAATATATAATTAGAGGTTTTAGGTCGGCTGTTGACTCACAATATGAAGAGCAGATGGCTGAATATAACAAGACGCATGGGGGAGTAGAGACCATACTAATATCAGCAAAAGACACTGGAATTAGTAGCACCATAGTAAAAGAACGAATGCAGGCTAAAGAAAATATTGATATGCTAGTTGATAAGTCAATACTTAACGAAATTCTTGCAGAGGAAAAAAAATGGAAGACATAGAAGATCTATTGTTGCAAATAGAAGAAGAACTTGATAACGGAAAAAAGAGTTTTTTCGGTTCCGGAGTAACGGTAGACGCTGAGGTAATAGTTAATATTATAAATAGGATTAGAGACAATTATCCGTCTGCCATACAACGCGCAACGTCTAGCAAAAAAGCGGCTGCGCCGGCGGCTAGTGTTGCACGCAAAAATGATTATAATCTGCAGGATGAAACGCAGAAAGCATCAAATATTGTAATGATGGCGCAACAAAGAGCTGAGCAAATTCTGAGCGAACATAACATTGTATATCAAGCACAGCGCGAAGCCGAGACCATCAAACAACGGGCGACAGAATACAGAGAGAAAATAATGTCTCAGATCAAATCTGAGGTAAATGATATGCTAGGCGAGGCACAGAGGAATTTGTCAGACGCGCTAGGTATGATTAATGACGCTCTAAAGAACAACAACCAAGGGGTGTTGCCAGGACAACCAAAACCTCAATAACCCCAGTTACTGTATAAAACGCGAATGCGCACTGTTTGTAACAATCGGACAAAGTAGTAGTACTAGTAGTAGTAGTAGTGCGTGTATTTATTTGCGTGTTTTAGAACACTACCAGGTATATGGCGATGCTAACTTAGCAAACTCTATATAGTGCTACTTTAAAAACAACATAATATTATATCGCATATGTAACGATCCAAAGCTCTTGTGGTAGTACCCAAGAGCTTTTTTTGTATACATTTTAATTTTCGCAAAGAAAAGAACACGTGCGCAAAAACACACAGCTTAAAATGCCATCGATTTTACCGTTCTCTAATACAGAGTTTTGAAGTTCTAATTTAGTGTGGTTTATGCGTTTTTATTTAACTAGATCGGGACACCGTACATCGAAGTCCCGTACTCTATAGTAGCATTTTTACCAAGGCAATAATAGACAAGATATCCGCTTAAATTTATATATGGCTAAATATTAACGCAAATGGTTGTATAATACATGCTGAAGTATTAGATGGCAAAGTATATTTTAGAATAGAGTTGAGCATAATTATGTTGTATGTCAATCAAAGCAGATAATGATAACTATTTGAATAGAGTATATAATGAAATCAAAGATGTCATTGGTGCTAGTTTTGATATAGCTATTGAATATTTTGATTTGCAAGACGGCAGAGCGTTATTAGTTTATGTTGATGGACTAGTTGACCGCGATTTAATGAATCGTGACGTGATAGGACCATTGAAGTCACCAGCGTTCAAAGGTGATCTAAAACTAACCACTAGATGTGCCCATTCTTTGGCTAACAGTCAGCAAGAATTTATAACCGAAATATTGGAAGGCAATCTCGGTATATTCTATGATAGACAGTATTTTTTGTTTGA
Source organism: Christensenellaceae bacterium (assembly GCA_031278175.1). Lineage (GTDB taxonomy): Bacteria > Bacillota > Clostridia > Christensenellales > DTU072 > JAITLB01. Next base: position 28,959 of record JAITLB010000185.1, on the reverse strand, counting down.
TTTAAGGAAATGGGAGAAAAGAGCGATCCAATCGCCAGATGCGGAAAACGTCACGCGTGGACCTAAGGAAGGATTCACGGAAGATATAATTACATGTACTGTTCTGTTACGCAGAAAACTAAAGTCTGTTGATTTCATAATCGAGAATATGAAAATAGGAAAGCAAACAAATACAACTGTTGCTGTAGGGTATATTAAAGGGATTGCCGATCCCCACATTATAGACAATGTTAAATACAAATTAGGGTGTATTGATGTAGATGGCATAGTTGAGTCAGGAAAACTTGAGCAATATTTGGAATCCAATTCGCTAGCCTCGGTGTCAGGAATTGGAGTGACACAGAAACCTGATATCGCAGTAAAACGCTTATTAGAGGGCAGAATAATAATACTATGTGACGGTACACCACATGTGCTTACAATTCCTGAATTGTTTTTAGACAATTTCAAAACAGCAGAAGATTATTATCATCGTGTGTTCTTCGGCTCTTTTATGAGAGTAATGCGCATATTAGGATTTGTAATTAGTGTATCGCTACCTGGTGTGGCTGTCGCTGTTACTAATTATAATAGGGAGATGCTTCCAGTTTCATATATAGAGACGATAATAAAATCTGTATCAAACACACCATTCCCACGTGCTGTAGAGATGTTGTTTCTTATGATTATGATGGAGTTACTGAAAGAATCAGGAACGCGTTTACCTAAGACGATCGGTTCAGCGGTGTCAATTGTTGGCGCACTAATAGTAGGCGATGCTGCTGTTAGAGCTGGGATAGTAAGTTCTCCAAGCGTTATGATTGTAGCACTTACAGCGGTGAGCGGATTTGTCATTCCAAATTTAAACGAATTTACGACGATATATCGTCTGTCATTTTTGGCATTAGGTGCAACATTAGGCATAGTTGGTATTGGTGTAGCTATTGTGTTTATGATAGCGCAATTAGCAAGCATAGATTCATTTGGTGTACCTATTTTGAGCTTTTATAGGACTAGCGAATTAAAGGACTCGATTATAAGATTTCCATTAAAGAAACTTACGCTAAGACCTCAGAATATAGCGCGTGGGAATATAAGAAGTGCTAGTAGTAGCGGGTTAGATAAATGAAAAGGTTGTGCGCACTTGTCGTAGCAATAATGTGTCCTGTATGCTGTTCGATTATGTTGTTGGCTAGTTGTAGCAGTGGCATTGAGCCACGCAATATGGCGATAACAAATAGCGCGATATATGATTATGATGAAAGTGGATTGTTTCATGTCATCTTGGAAATAATAGATTCTAAAGGTAGCGATAGTCAATCCAACACAGGTATTGTCACTCAGAGCCGCACCAGCGTAATAACTAGCGCATCGGATTATACTTTAAGTGGTGCGATAACAGCAATAGCAGACAAATTAGATAAAACTCTTTTTGGCACACATAACAGAATAAGATTTCTAACAGAGAGAATGGCATCTAATGAACTAGCAATGCAAGAATTTGTAGATTTCATAATAAGGAATGATGAATTTGATGAGCGTCCCTTGCTGTTCATCATAAAAGATGAGGATATAGAAAAACTCTTTAAGGCAGATATTGGCTTGCATACATTGTTAGGTGAATATGTTTATGGCACTTCTAGATCGAATATAGAGTCATCTAGTGACGGTGTGTTTATTACCACTTTAAAATTCATTATTGACATACTAGAAGATGGGCAAGATCCTGTTGCGGGTTTTGTGTCAGTAAACAATAAAGATTTAAATCTCTCTGGCGCTGCGTCAGATGAATATGAATTGGCTTTTGAAGGGATGGCCGTATTCAACGGCATTAAATATATCTCTTATATGTCTAAAGATGATGCTATCGTCTACAATGCATTAGCTGGTAAATTTAAAAGGGCAAGACTCTCTATTTATAACGATGAAATTAGCACTGCAGTTGAAATGTATGAAATGCATTCGTGTATAAACGTAGAGTATGCTAACGAGCAAATCCTCTTGGATGTAGAAATAAAAGCTAAGCTTAGAACTGGTGAAATTTTAAAACAGTCCGATAGATCAATAAGTGCTAGCAATTTAAAAGAGCAAATAGAAATACTAGCTGAGTCAAAAATGAAGAGTATGATTCAAGACACGCTAACAGTTTCGCGAGACGAAATAGAAACGGACATTTTTGGCATAGGCAATTTATTGCGAGTTAGCGCACCTAATAAATGGAGAATGGTCGCGCAAAACGGCAAATATATTAATGCTATGGTAATTAATAATATAATAGTAGATTTCAGCGTAACATATTTTGGCGAATTAATTAACCCGTTTACAGGTGATTGATGAGACTAGGTGCTAGTGTTAAAAATATTAAGATAAGTGCGCTTCAGTTAATTTTGCTTGCGGTTGGGGTAGCATTAATGTTGCCATATACATTTATGCCGATCATAAAATCAGCGGAGACCACAAGAAGTCTTATATTGACAATAACACTTTCAATTGTATATTTATTGATTTTGGACGCGCCGATTATATTTCTAATGAAGAAACATCAAGGTGCTAGTGCGCACGAGATTTTTGGGAGTATTGCTGGTTCTAAATTTTCAAAAGTTATATCTGTTGTATATATATTACTATTCGCCTTTTTGCTTTTTTCATATGCGTTGATTGTCGTTCAATTCTTAAAGACATCAATAATACCTACAGTGCCAACTACAGTTGTTTTGTCGGCTATATTAGTTCCTGCAGTTTATATAGTGTTTAAAGGTGGTGGTGTATTAGCTCGCATTTCAGTCTTTTTTGTACCTATCATGCTTTTTACTATCTTATTATTTTCGATATTTGGAGTGCCTGATATGGACATTAAAAGGATATTACCGATTGTAGGCAGTGATAGCATATTAAGTGTTAATAAAGCTGCATTGATAGTAGCAACGCGAGTATCGGAAGTGCTTATTATATTTTCATTTGCAAATCATTTAAGAAAGACTCAAAGTACAACTAAAATATATTTAATTACAATTTGCATGTATAGCATATTCTTGGTTTTGATGGTCTTACCTACTGTCCTTGTTTTGGGACAAAAGTACGCAAGCATGACACTAAATCCATATTATACTTATGCTAGGCAAATCAAATTTTACGATTCAATAGAACGCCTACACGCATTGAGCGCTTTGGCGGGATTTCCATGTATGATATTAAGACTTTCGACATATGGTGTAATGGCTTCAAAGATGTTCTCAAATATAGCACTAGCAAAGCACACTAAAGTGTTCACGCTAGCGTTTTTCATAGTAATATTTATAACCCTCCTTTTAGCGCTTTCATATGGCTTTTTTGCAAACACCATTATAATTGACACAAACACGTACATTGTAATTTCGATAATAGCAAAATGCATTTTGCCGTTGGTATTTGTAGTAATATATCTCATAAAAAAAGCGTTAGTTAAACTAACGCTTTTAAGGAGGTAGTGTTCGCGCGGTTAATTAATTTTAGAAAATACTGACTGTGTAAAATCAGGGGTTATATCGGCATTGATAAACATAGTCAATTCTGCATCTAATATGTCAAGAAAGAGCTTTAACATTTCATGATCTTGACTATTTCCATAATTTGCGACCGTAAAGGTTATTTCGTTGTATAGTGTTGTAAGTGCTAATTGCATGTATGGTGGAATCTTTATTGATCCTGTCATATAGGTAGGACTAGCAAGCTTTGCATTTCCAAATGTGAGACCTTCATGATCAATTAGACCGATGTTGCTAAGTCCTACTAACGGGTTTTTAAAGAATGTGCCGATAAGGAATTTAGCTAGACCGTGAGGCGCGTATTTAAATACTCTGCGGAGCAAAGCCCAACCATGGAAACCAGGATAATTATTTTTTAATTTATCCATGCCCATTTTGCATCGCGCTATTGTCTCGAATATATCATCGCCTAGGGTGTTACCTAAATTAAGTACTATCATCGACGTTAAATTGCAAAATCCAGCACTATCGCCGCTTTTTATATAGCGACGCATATTTACCATATTAGGTATTCCCAATGTCTGATCGGGTTTAGGTGCAATCATTTTAAGCGCAGCACGGTAAAAAGCTCCGAGTATTATATCATTAATAGAAACACCAAATTTTTTGCCATTTGCTTTCATTTGCGCGAATTTCTCTTGAGATAATCTAAGTTTGTGTATTTTAGCATAAAGGCTCGATTTCTTAGCTTTTGCGAATGGGAAACAAAGTTTGCTCTTCTGCTTTTTACTGTAACTGATGAGCTTGTCTAATTCTTCTAGCTCAGTTTGCGAGAAGTCATTGTAGAGTTGCATTTCACTGCGTGTGCCATTTTTGATCCGCAGATCTCCATTTCCACCATTCAAAATGTCATTATATAATGCAGCAATGCAGTTGTAGAAAACTTTCAAGTCTGCACCATCCATGCATTGGTGGTTTATAAGAAGGCAAATTGCGTCTGCACCATTATTCCTAACATGCATGAACTTAAACTGCGCTTGATGTTTTTCATCGATTTTCCCTACCAGGAAACGTTCTGAATAATCCATGAGGTTTTCGGTCGTTTGTGCAAATTGATAATAATCATCGAAATTATATTTTTTCAATGACTTCCATTGAGCCCTAAATATTCCAGAGTAATAGGTGCATTTAAGGATCGGGAATTTATCGACGGCTATGCGCATTGCGTCTTTTAAAATGTCGGCATCTATGTGGGAATCAAATTCAAGATACCCATGCGTCATGTGGTCGTTATATCTGGACATTATGTCTTGCATTTTGTCCCAGGTCTCTGCTTTATATTTCATATTAAGTATCCTTGCTAACAAAGTATATAATCAGATTATATACCTAATGAGAAAGAACGTCAAGCGTATTTAAGCACAAAAAGCGAAAAAATTAAAAAATTTTAAAAGAATATAAATTATTTTGCAAGAATGGCATATTTTGATGCAATTTCAATCAAAAACAAGTAACAGATCTTAGTCAACAAAATACAATGACTAGACACAATCTTAACCTTTTTGAGTCGCGCAATGCTCAAATTGAATAAGTGGTATTGTGTCATGAGCGATGCCTCACGCGGCTGTTTAAATATTAGTTCATTGAATCGGATGAGGTAGAGAAAATAAAGGAACTAGTAGCAATAGAGAAATTAAATTGTACATTTTATGAGTTAAGCATTAACATTCTTAATTTAAGCTTTGTTCATTTAGAACTAGTGATTGTTATGGTAGTATTAGGTGCATTGACAACTACTATGACTTTGCCTGAGACTACGCTAAACTCTATATAATTTGATGTAGCGACATTAGAAATTCCAAGCGTTGAATGCGGTGTGAGGTGGAGATTGTCAAGTGGATACTTGAGATTTATTCCATCACTTACGATTGCATTTCCGCCGAAAGGAATTAATGACAAAAAAGAGCCACAAGGCAAATGCACGCAGGATTTGCTTGTAGTCAAGAATATAGTCTGTTCGCTGTCTATTATGGTAGCAGTAGCATTCATGCCGTGTGCGATCGATAATAGCGCAAGGTTGCCCAAAATATGATCAACTCTACCACCAAGGGCGGCATAGATATTTATTTTTCTATATCCACAGGTTAGCGCGTGGAGGATTGCCAATTCACCATCTGTAGCATCTTTTTCGATTTTATAGCGCAGAGTTTTACTACCATTAGGTGCATCATTATAATCTGATGAATCGAAATCGCCTAAAACCAAATCCACTTTTAAGTTTTGAGCAAATTTCATACCACCATCAGCACAAATAATGTAGTCGTCTTGTGGAACGACAGTTAATGCTGCTCCATTTAAGATTATTCCTGCACTTTTACTCATAATTCGTCCGCAGGTGGTGATCCTACTAGCATGTAATTGCTATTAAAGTAGCTTTTCCATTTGCTTTTGTAAATTTCTACTAATGAACTACCATTCAATGTAAGATCGGGTATGTATAAACGTACACCAGTAGATGAATAATCGTTTATAAATGAGTTATTAGCATATGTCGATTCAGGTAGGTAAGTTCCATAATCTTCTTCAGTGCCATATATGTATAGCGATAAATTTGCGAACTTGTAGAACGCATTAGTTTCAATAGACATCAGTTTAGGTGGCAAAATTATGACATGCGTGGCAGCAACTTGTGCAAGTGTAGCGTCAAAAGCACCATACTTTATTTTGCGCACCGTGACGCTTGAATTAAATGTTGTAAAGAGCAAGCGCCGCAGATTAAATGTGCCTGGACTAACTGTCGGTTCATATTTTGCTATATAAACAAAATAATTTGAGGTAGTTGGTGGATTGTTGACGTACATAGTTAAGCCGTCAATTATTAATTCATAGGATATTTTAGGACGCAATGCTGTCAGAGTAATGCCAGAATAATAGGTCTGATAGACTTCATCTTGTTGTTCTCCTGAATTAGGAATAACTAGAGCAAGGTTAACAGACGAGCTTATCGCGTATGTCTCAATCTTGGGTGGTGTAGGACTGCTGAATTTAATAAAGCCATTTTTTATAGTAGACTCTGGGAATGCGCCACCTGCAATGTATTTAATGTTAGCGGGCACTCGCACAGAGATGCTTGAATGTGTTCTGTTCGGATCTTTGACACATAATATAACAACATCGCCTAGAATAATCAAGCCCGTATCTTCGCTAAGTGGTTCGCTTGATGCTAACACACGCTTGGCAGATATCCAACCTGAACCCGTAAAAGCTTCAGCTTCAATTTTAACGAGTATATTTGTATTGGGTGGGGTTATTTCGGTTAATGCTACGCAATCCTTAAATGAACGCGCATGCACATAGGTTGCTAGAGATAAATCTAGATGTGTAATAGCTGTCCCACGATATGTATCTTGATCCAATACAGTTACGCTTGTCGGGATAACAGGTGCGTACTGCGTGCAATTATAGAAAGCGCCTTCACCTATCGCAGTTAGACTGTTAGGCAAAATAAGATTAGTTAGTACACTGCAATCTTTAAAAGCATTTATGCCGATATTTTCTATGCCAGCACCTTCAAAAATTATTTCAGTTAAATATGCACATGATTGGAATGCGGATTCTCCTATAGTCTTTACTGTAGATGGTATAGTAAGAGATGTTAGTTTGATGTCGATTCTAGCGCCTGCTGAATCGAATTTATAAAAGGCAGCGTTGGCAATGCCGATGACAGGCAATCCATTTTCGGTTTCGGCTGGAATTGATATTGGACCATAATCAACAAGCGGATATTTAATCCCTGTGACCGTAACACCGTTATCACTAGGCATACTGTATGTGAAAACTGGTGTTTTGATTTCCACCCATTCAGCATACAATGTAAAACTCTGTGTAACTGGTGCATTGAAATCGTAAACTTGTGTCAGTTCGACATCGGTGTACCATTCCGCTAAACCATAATTTTGAAAAGTCGTATATGGAGGACGAGTAGCAAGTTCGTTTGGTAACAGATCCTGTGTAGCAATTGAGCCTCTGCCGAAAGTATCAAATGTAACGTGAAACAACTCATCTGGTATGTCTGGTTCTAGATAATCTAGTTCGGGGTATACAATGATCGTTGCGTAATCGACATGACGCCCAGCCGTTAATGTGACAGTGACGATGGAATCTTGATAATTAGCACGTAGAGATTTACCGTCATCGGACACACTTACTAATGATGGGTTCGAGCTTGTGAGCATGTAACTTGCCGTTGTTGGTCTCAGTATTACTTCGGGTGTTAGGTCACGACTTTCAGCCATGTAAATTATATAAGTATCTTCTGCAAAAGCTGCATACGAAGCTTGAGTGCATGCCGTAAATGCTAGCGTGAACAAGAAAAGAGACATTAAGATTATTACAACGCGCTTATCCATAGTTTTAAAATTATATCATTTTTAAGCGCAGTTTATCAAGAAGGTATTTTGTAAGAATTGTGATTATTAGCAAAATCATGATCAAAAAGCACGTTGAAACGGAAAGACTAAAGCAAAATGATAAAGCAATATCACTTTAGCTGACAACAAATATGAATTTTGAAATTTAATCAAGCAAAAAGCATTTCAAGTTTTGTGAGAAAATTAGCATGTGAGAATATGCAAAGCGTTAAATAAGATTTTTTTAGATAAATTCACACGCTTTTGTCTACTAGTTAAGTTAAGCTATAAACAATATAGTCAAATATTTTGTTAAACAAGTAAGGTTTATTTAGACATCTTAATTATCTTGTAGTTCACTAGTACAGAGCAGTTACAGAACAAGTAGTTTGTATCAATTTACAAAGAAAATTGCGAATTTAATGCAATGTGCTAAATTATGATTACACCATTGAATAACTCCACCCGCCATTGCGTGCAGATTTTGTGCATCAATACTGTCATATCGTGCAAAATGAGCACATTAAATACTGTCATATCGTGCAAAATGAGCAGATAAAATACTGTCATTTCGTGCAAAACGGGCACATGAAATATTGCCATTTCGTGCAAATTAGTGTATAATATGTTATACGAGGTAAGTTAATGGTTCTTAAGCGTAAAGCATATCAAAAAATTCTAGACTGGAAGTTAAACAGTGCTGGAAAATCCGCGCTCCTCATAGATGGTGCTAGGCGTGTCGGTAAAAGTTACCTAGCTAACGAGTTTGGAAGGAACGAATACAAGAGTTTTATAGAAATCAACTTTTCGCGCGTAAATTCGATAGTTAAAAATATTTTTGACGAAGATATTATGGATTTAGACTTATTTTTCAACAAGTTGTCTGCAATGTTTGGAGTGGAATTATACAATAGAGAGTCACTATTTATTTTTGATGAGGTACAGCGATTCCCGAAAGCGCGCGAAGTAATTAAGTTTTTAGTAGAGGATGGCAGATACGATTATATCGAGACAGGTTCACTTATATCCTTAAAGCAGAACACTCAAGACATAGTTATTCCATCCGAAGAGATACATATGGAAATTTTCCCTCTAGATTTCGAGGAATTTCTTTGGGCTATGTCTGATGTAACAACAGTGCCATTCTTGAAGCGATGCTTTGATAATCTAACCCCGCTCGGGCAAGCGTTGCATAGGAAAGTGCTTAATAGTTTTCGGCAATATATGCTTGTAGGCGGAATGCCGCAGGCGGTGCTTGAATATGTAAAAACCAAGGATTTTGCGCGCACTGACAATATAAAAAGGATGATTTTAAATCTATACCGTGAAGATGTGATAAAATTTGCTAAGGGGTATCAGAGTAAAGTTCTTGCAATTTTTGATGAGATTCCTGCACAGCTTTCCAAAAAAGAAAAGCGTTTTATGCTTGCGTCTATCGATAAAAATGCAAGAATGCGCACTTATGAAGATTCATTTGTATGGCTTGCAACGGCAATGGTTATAAATGCTTGTTTAAACTCAAATGATCCCAGTGTAGGTCTTGCTTTGAACAGAGATACGACTACCTTTAAATGCTATTTTGCTGATACTGGACTCCTTGTGACGCAGGTATTTAAAGATAGTGATTATACCGACAATCAACTATACAAGGCAGTTCTTTTAGACCAGTTAGGTGTCAATGAGGGAATGCTTATTGAGAATATTGTTGCACAAAGTCTTAGAGCAAGTGGGCACATGCTGTATTTCTACTCTAGTGCTGATCATAGAAATCGTGAAAACAATATTGAAATAGATTTCATGATTAAACGACAAAGCAAAATATGCCCTATCGAAGTGAAATCTGCTGGTTATATAAATCATATTTCTCTTAGTAAGTTCATTAGAAAATTCAAACCGAAAATTGGACAGCCATATATTTTATATACTAAAGATATTTTAGTTACCGATGAAGCGATACATTTGCCTCTCTATATGACAATGTTTCTTTAAGGTTTAAAAAAATAAAGCAAATTTAATTTTGGATTTGGAAAAGGTGACGGGGTTATGCGACAAGGTTATGCGATATTAAAAAAGAGTATCAATTAGTATATCAAACATCAAATTTCATTTGATTGTAAACGGAGTTTGATTGGTTTTTAAGATAAGTACTATTTATCATAGCAAATGTCTAATTGTTCGGGGGTGGTAGAACATTGTTGCTACCACCCCCCACAAAGAAAATGGATTTTTTAAATCTTTTTTGAGCGGAGTGCTGCTTGCGCGGCTGCCATTATAGCAATAGGTACGCGGAAAGGTGAGCATGAAACATAATTAAGTCCAATGTTATGGCAGAACTCAACTGTTGAAGGATCTCCACCATGTTCGCCACATATGCCAAGTTTCAAATCTTTATTAACGCTTCTACCTTTTTCACAGGCTAGCTTAATAAGAGTACCAACACCAACTTGATCCAAGCGAACGAAAGGATCAAATTCCAGTATCTTGTTTTTATAATATGCTGATAGGTATTTATCCGCGTCATCGCGGCTAAATCCGAATGTCATTTGCGTTAGATCATTTGTACCAAACGAGAAGAATTCAGCCTCCTGCGCGATCTCTTGAGCTGTTAGGGCCGCTCTAGGCACTTCGATCATCGTTCCAACAGAATAAGCAATTGTTGTATTACGCTCTGCCATAACCTTTTTAGCAGTCTCAACTACTGTCTTCTTAACAAATGCCAATTCCTTAACGTCACCCACTAGTGGTATCATTATTTCGGCTTTGACATTATAACCTTCCTTGTTAACAATATCAGCAGCTTCGATGACTGCGCGTGTCTGCATTTCAGCGATCTCTGGGAATGTCACAGATAAGCGACATCCGCGATGCCCTAGCATTGGATTGGCTTCGTGTAGTTGATCTATTGTCGCTTGTAATTCTTCTGTGCTGATTTTCATGTCGGCAGCAAGTGCTACTATTTCATCATGTTCTTTAGGCAAGAATTCATGTAATGGTGGATCCAGGAAACGGATAGTAACAGGATACCCTTTCATTTCTTTATAAATGCCGATGAAATCCTCACGTTGCATAATAAGAAGTTTAGATAATGCTACAGCGCGTTGCTCTGCCGTCTTGCTTACGATCATTTCTCGGATAACTGGTATTCTTGCTTCATCAAAGAACATATGTTCTGAGCGACAAAGACCAATACCTTCTGCGCCAAACGAACGTGCGACTTTTGCATCGTGTGGTGTATCAGCATTTGCACGCACTTTAAGTGTGCGCAGCTCGTTTGCCCAAGACATTACAGTACCGAAATTTCCTGTTATGTTAGGTTCAACAGTTTGAATAACACCTGGATAAATTTTCCCTGAACTTCCGTCTAGTGATATTACGTCATTTTCTGTAAAAGTTTTATCAGCAATTGAAACGGTGCGAGCTTCTGCATCTATGGTCAATTTTTTGCATCCTGAAACACAACATTTGCCCATACCGCGAGCTACAACAGCTGCATGTGAAGTAAGACCACCACGAGCTGTTAAAATTCCTTTTGCTGCATTCATACCTTCAATATCTTCAGCAGCCGTTTCAAGTCTTACTAGGATTACAGATTCACCTGCCTTAGCTCGCTCTACAGCTTCTTCAGCTGAGAATGCAATTTTCCCTGATGCGGCACCTGGTGATGCTGGCAAACCTTCTGCTAAGGCTTTTGCTTTAGCTAAGGCTTTGGTATCAAATGTTGGATGTAGTAAATCATCGAGCTGTGAAGGTTCTATGCTTAATATTGCGGCTTCTTTAGTGCAAAGTCCTTCTTTGACAAGATCTATCGCTATATTAATAGCTGCTTGTGCGGTTCTCTTTCCGCTACGAGTTTGGAGCATGTACAATTTGCCACGCTCTATAGTGAACTCCATATCTTGCATATCATGGAAATAATTTTCCAGCGTTGAAGCAATTTTAACAAATTGGTCGTAGGCTTCTCTGTTGTCCTTCTTTAAATGATCTATAGATGATGGTGTGCGGATTCCAGCGACAACGTCTTCACCTTGTGCATTCATCAAATATTCGCCATAAAGTTTCTTCTCACCAGTTGCTGGGTTTCGCGTGAAAGCGACACCAGTGCCTGATGTTGGGCCCATATTACCAAACACCATGGATTGGACATTTACAGCTGTTCCACAATTGCTAGCTATATTTTTCATACGACGATATGAAATTGCGCGAGGATTATCCCAAGAGCGGAATACTGCTTCTATTGCACCTACTAACTGTACTTTAGGATCTTGTGGAAATTCATAACCTTTTGATTTCAAGAAGAATTCTTTATATGATTCAATGAGTTCTTGAAGATCTTCAGCAGTAAGGTCAGTATCCAAAACAATTCCTTTTGCTTTCTTTTTAGCATCAATTACCGTTTCGAAGAACTCTTTGCTTAATCCAATAACAACATCTGAATACATTTGAATAAATCTGCGATAGCAGTCATAAGCAAATCGTGGGTTATCGGTAAGTTTAGCTAATGCTTTAACGGATATGTCAGTAAGACCTAAATTCAAGATAGTATCCATCATGCCAGGCATTGATACTGGCGCACCACTTCTTACGGATACTAAAAACGGATTGAGGTCATCCCCAAATTTCTTGCCAGCTTCTTTCTCAAGAATTGCTATATTCTCAAAAACTTCATCAATAATTGTCTGAGACAATTTTGCTCCATCGGCATAATATTGAGAACAAGCTTCAGTTGTGATTGTAAATCCTGGGGGTACGGGCATTCCTAGTGCTGTCATTTCTGCTAGATTTGCGCCTTTGCCGCCGAAGAGAGCTTTGTTTTTTCCGTCAGACTCTCTAAACAAATAAACAAATTTTTTCTTAGTCATTTTTACTCCTTTTAAAGTTATTTTGAAATTATATCGCTGGGACTCGCGTTGTTATGTACATGCATAACGAAACAACGATTACATAAATCGCGAGTTAGACATTTATTAATTTGGCATATGGGATAAGAGTTAAATTCATAATACGATAGTTAAAATTTGCCCCTCTCTTTATTTCTAATGCTTTGATGATCTGGCCGATCATTCGTAATGTGAAAAATGTTTTTTCCATCGTGTATAATTTCATTTTTTTGATGTGTTAATTATACAATCTTTGAGCAAATATATCAAGCAATTATAAAGTATAATTGCTTAAAACTAATGTTGATATTGAAAAAATGCTAAATTTATAATCAATTGCGTTGGTGTTGAAGGCATATCCTTAAAACTCAACATTTGTATTATCACATAATAGCACTAATTTTTGCTAACTTTATCGTTTGGGAACTAGATTAAATTTTGAAGTTTTACTATGTGGGATGATATATGAGAGGCATTAAGTCAAAATGATAAAAACTGCTTATAGTGGATACAAATAGAAGCGACTTAGCAAAATTGATAGTAATTGAAAATCATTTCCCAATTTTAAGTCGCTGTTTAACGTTGATGTATAGGTATATTGCGACATAGTGATAAACTATAAAGCAAATCGTAAATATGATATTTGCTATAATATATAAGGCGGTGGGTGAAAGAGTAATGAAATTTAGATCTTCGAGATTTATAATTATTAATTTTGTTATTTGGTATAGAATGAAAAAAACTATAGATGAATAAACTGCAATTAGAGGAATAACGATGTATGGTTTTACTTTTTTTTCGTGAAGTAATATAGCAATGAGCGTATATCCGCCACTAACTAGAGCAAAAGGCAATATTCTAAACACTACTATAAGTGCGCCTAAAATAACGACACTGACATAGGCTATAACAGCTTCTCTATAATATTTTTGACTTAGTGGTAACATCATACCTAGAGAAGCCGCAATGTTAAGAGACATTGAAATATTTTGAAACACCAATGCGCCCAACAATATAAATGCTAGTGATATCGCTGCACCACAAGCACCGATTGCCAATTTTAGAGCAGGAGATCCATTTTTCATAATTTATTATATTAGCAACATCTGATTAGGTCGCCACCGCAACACTCACAACAACAATCAGCACAAAGAAGTGATGAACAACACCTGCATGTGGTGCTTGCCGCATCGTTGTCAGCGCTTGTGTTTTTATAGGTGCGCTTTTCATCAGTTCGCGCATAAAAGCTATTGCTGGTATTAGGTTCAGCGTCTGCTTGTTTTACTCCAAGTCTAGCACGCAAATTGTCGTATGCTGTACGATACTTTTCATTGGTTGGGTCAAAACCAATTGCTGTTTCTAGTTGCTTAAGCGAATCTGTATACCATTTCTTTTTGAAGTATATCATTGACTGAATGAAGTGCCATTTAGCTGTGCGGTCAAGGATAGCGTCTAGATCGCGTTGCGCTTCGTCAATATCGCCACGTTTAATTTTTTCTTCAATATGAGCATAAATGTCATTGCCAAAGTCTGCTCCGGGCGATCCCGATCTAATTTGGACGATGCGTAGTGCTTCGCGATATGCTTCTTCAATCTCATCAAGTTTTTCGCACGCAAACGCTCCATCATCTCCAGGAGCAAAGCGATTGTTAATATACAACGATCTACGTTGCATGTATGCATCTCTGAGTTCTTCCTCAGTTGCACTTGATGATACACCTAAAATCATAAAAGGGTTCGATGGCATTTAGTACCTCTTTTTTCTAAAACAGCGTTAGTTTTGGCTCGCAATCCGCAATATATTACGTTGGAGAGTGGGCCTTCGGAAATGGAAATATCCATTGCGTCATATGCATCGCGTATATTTTTGACAGCTAGGAGCAAATTAAACTTTGCAGTTTCGTATATAGTATTTGCTAACTCGTCCGAAATTTCGAGATGCATAGGATTAAGCGGATTAAATTTATTGTTTTCGTAGTCACTCATTAAATCATCATAAGCATCGATAATATAAATCCACTTGCCTAAATTATAACATAATTCTTCAAGAAAATCATCTGTTTTGCCCGTAGCAACAATACAGATTTCAGTGAGCATTTTAGCAAAGGGATCTGATAGTTTATCTAGTGAAGTTTCGCCTGATTTTTCTAAGCATCTCAATTGTTCATAATGCTTTGCTGTAGATTGTGCAACATCGGGGAATTTTGCAGCGGCCTTTTTGTATTTTCGTTTTAAGAAAGCTAGAACAGCGCGGTGTGCTACGTTTCCTCCGTCTAGTACATCATCCAATGCTTTATGATAACCTAGGATAATATTTAAATCGGCTACGATTTCTTGAGCTAGATCATTATCTGCAATTAGAAACTTTCTGCTGAGCATATGTATAATGCATCTGCCTTCTGAAAATTTGGTTTCTATCTTACGATAGTTATGCGCAAGTAATGTTAAAAACGTAATATCATAATTTATGCTTATTCTTGTTAGTTGCGAATAGCGACGGCCTAGAGTTTTGCAGAGTCCACAATAATATGCACGATATTCAGTATGATCCTTAATAAGCATATTAGGTTTGTCTGCTTTTACATATCCAAACATCGACTATTTCTCCACAGCGACAATAGTTCTGCGTGCTTTGTCTACTAACCCAATGCGCCGCTTAACTTTTGTTAAGGTTTTTTCGGCTTCGTAAGACGCGCGTTCAGCACCAAGTGATGCAATTTGCTGCAGGTGTGATTTGTCAGATATATAGCGAGCATAATTTTCTCGCACTGGTTTAAAGCTTTCTACAACGACAGAACCGACTGCCTCTTTGAAAGTTTTGTAATCAGCATTAGCAAAATCGTTTTCAAGCTCACAAATAGGTGTACCTGTTAGCGCACTCATAATAGTCAAAAGATTGCTTATCCCTGGCTTTTCGCTAAGATCAAACTTTACTTTGCGGTCGCAATCAGTTACAGCTTTTCTGAATTTGCGCATAATGACATCAGGTTCATCGATTATAGAAACTGCATTATCAGGATCGGCATCAGACTTTCCCATTTTAGCCGTTGGTGTTTGCAAGCCGTTGATTTTAGCTCCTAGCGTTGGGAAATATCCATCGGGCACAGTAAAAGTATCACCGTAAATGCTGTTAAAGCGACATGCAATGTCGCGAGTGATTTCTATATGTTGCTTTTGATCAATGCCAACTGGCACCAAATCGGCTCGATAAAGCAGTATATCGGCAGCCATTAGAACTGGATAATCCAGCAACCCCATGTTGATATTTTCTTCATGTTTAGCTGATTTGTCTTTAAACTGCGTCATGCGCTGCATCTCGCCTACGTAGGCATAGCAGTTCAGTATCCACTGTAGTTCGGTATGTTGATGGACGTGAGATTGAAAATAGACAATAGATTTTTCGACATTAAGACCACATGCTAAAATTTGCGCAAAAAAGGATGTTGCACGTTTTCTATATTCTATAGGATCTTGTCGTACTGTTATGGCATGAAGATCGGCTAGCCCAAAGATACAGTTATACTCGTCTTGCATTTTCGCCCAGTTAGATACTGCACCAATATAGTTCCCTATGGTCATTATCCCCGTTGGTTGTATTCCACTATACAGGATTTTTTTATCAACTACCATATTTAATTTGATTCCTTTGCGTTGTTAATATTATGCAATATAGATAAAACTTTATTCTTAACTTCGCTTTTATTTATAACATCGGTATGTATTACAGACAAATCAGACAATTCGGCGATAGTGTCGGGTGCTGGGATGCCAGTGGCAAGTTCTAGCTTGCGTATAGCTTTAAAGGCATCCTTTTCGTATCGACGTGTTAGAATGTTAAGCACGTCTTGTGGGAATTTGTACGGATTTGCTGTAGACACTATGACTGTCTTAGTAGGATCATCTTCTTCTGCGATATAATTAAAATATGCAGCTACTGCTACTGCCGTATGTGGATCTAACAAATATTCAAACATATCGTAGAAATTATATAGTGCTTCACTAGTTTCATCTTCATCGCTCCAATATGCGATAAATTCACCAGCCTCTTCATCGATAATATTTACAGGGACTTCATATAAGCCATACATGTCGAATTCAGACATAAGTTTAGTTATATTTGATGGATCGCGGTTAGATATTTCAAAAAGCAAACGTTCAAGGTTGCTACTTATCAAAATATCCATGGATGGCGATATTGTCTTAAAAAATTTGCGGTTTGTGTCATATATCCCAGTCTTGAAGAAATCAGTAAGTATGTTGTTTGAATTGCTGGCTATTAGCAATTTATTAACAGGCAACCCCATTTTTTTTGCGTAGTAAGCTGCTAACACATTTCCAAAATTACCGACTGGCACTACAAAGTTTATAGGTGTACCGTTTTTAATTTCATTGCTTGAGACGAGATCGACATACGCAGAAAAATAGTAAGCAATTTGTGGTGCCAAGCGTCCCCAATTGATCGAATTAGCAGAACTTAAAGAATAACCTAGAGACTCAATTTGTTCGACCGTTGCTGGATCTTTGAAGATTTGCTTTACAGCGGTTTGTGCATCATCGAAATTGCCATTTATACCTATAACATTTACATTTTTACCGACAGTTGTCTGCATCTGCAACTTTTGCATTTCAGATACCCCGTCAGAAGGATAAAATACAATAATTTCAGTATCGGGAACATCCGCAAATCCTTCAAGAGCGGCCTTTCCTGTATCACCACTTGTAGCAACGAGTATGAGTGTTTTTTTGTTCGTGCCTTCACTTTGTCGTGCATATGTCAATAAATATGGCAATAAAGTTAATGCCACGTCCTTAAACGCAGAGGTTGGGCCGTGCCACAACTCCATTAGAAAAGCGTCATCGTCAACTTTTACAATCGGCGCAGCGTCAGCGTTTTCAAATTTAGCGTAGGCTTTTGCGCACATTTCCTTAAGATCAAAAATATCAAAGTCGGTTAAAAATTTTGATAATATGAGAGATGCTCTCTCAGCATAATCAAGCTCACACATCTTTTCGATTTCTAAAGCATCGATTTGAGGGAATGAAACGGGAACGTATAATCCACCGTCAGATGCTAGTCCTTTTAAGATGGCTGCGCCAGAGGACAGAATTTTTTCGCCTCTCGTACTTATATATTCCATTAGATACCGCCTTCACAAGGATATAGATTTATACGGATCAGATCCGCATACAACAACTTGTTTTTTTTGCACTAAAGTGTTAGCTGAAGCAACTGCAAGATGATATAGAATTATTAGACTATAAAACTGACTACCAACAAAATCGAATTTTGTAAGGGTTACTTTGCTTTAAACTGGCACAATATTAACATCACTCTTGATAAAAAGTGTTAAGCTAACAACTAATTTACAGAAACAACAGTGCTAGTTTATCCAGTTTGAATAAACCATGCTACTTTGTTATCAATACTTGGATTTTAACACACGCACTGCATTAAGTGTTTTTTAGTATGCTCTCAAACATTCACCATTAGTTATAGTTTCACGTTGATGTTTGCCAAAGTGTGAGTAGATAGTTGCAACAAAAACGACTTTAAACAATCGCTATATTACCTTTGCTAGACTTAAAGAATAAGCAACGTATCGCAAATTAAGTGTAAAGCTTGGTAGGTAGCGCAAAATCTAAAATTGATGTCACTAATATTATACATTAAAGTAGCACAGTAGTTAAGCGTTTATAATGCAATATAGATCAAAATATGCATTTTGATTTAGAGTGTGTCAATTAAAAATAAAAACAATTGTTGCTCAGCATAAAATTATGACCATTTTAAGACTTATGCGCACTAACACACTATTGTACGGCCATGGTTTGGTAATACAATAGTGAGCGTTGTGTGCGCGTACGTAATCAATCTAATTTGCACAAATGGGCATGTCATATACCGAATTGCAAAAAGCGATTAGATTAATTTAGTGTATTTTTATATATAGCACTTTATGAATTCAGGAATGTCATCTAGATCCGCTGATATTGTAAAAGTGAAGTCACTTTCTGATTTTTTAGATAATTTCTCTATGCGCTTGAAAAAATTCTCCATTTCTGAAAGAGATTTTCCAATCATGCGCGCCGCCCCATCAATATAGATGTATCTTATGTCATAATTAGCTTCCATCATTCCTGATATAAAACCGATTAATCCATCTTCAGTTGTAATATTTGCTTCTTTTGTGTTGGTAAAGCGAATTTGATATTTAAGATCATGTATGTAACGCGATGTGTCAGTAATGAAGACAACATCGCCTACGCAGTCATTCTCGACATTAGCATTTGCTCCATCGATTATAAGTTTAGTCTTTCCAGACCCTTTTGAACCATAAATAATTTTAATCATTGAAACCTCATTGTTCTTGATTAGGTCGCATTTATAACCCTAGATAATATTTTAACACATTTTTCAAAAAATACAATAGTAAGTTGGATTTTAAAGTCATATAAATTATGTGAAATTCAAAAATAGCATTAAATTGCAGTATAATGCACTACTGATGCGTTATTTGGCTTAGGCGAGAAGTAAGTGACCAACTAATTCTCGAACTAGCAAAGCCCAAATAAATACCTCCAAGTTTTCACTGCTTTATTTTTGCAGTGTATACTTTAGAGGTGTCATAGATAGACACAGCAACTTACAAGATTTATATCAGATCGGAAATTGCCATGCTGGTGGTATCAGGATTGAAATGCATCTGCCGCAATTTTCATTTTTCAAATTGCAAAGCAACCAGGGCAAATGTAACCAACTAATTAGAATTTAAAAGTTCTAAGCTGAATTTTAAACGTCTAAGGCTTTCGCTTTTGCCGAGAATATCTGCTGTTTCAACCGCACCACCTGGTGTAGATTCTTTGCCAGTGAGGGCAACACGCACTGCCCATAGAACTTGCCCTTTTTTGAGTGCGGTTTGTTCGGTGATAGAGGCTAGTGTATCTCTAATTACTGTCTCATCAAATGCTTCAAGCTCGGAGAAAGCTAATATAACGGAATTTAGGGCAATCTTAGCAGTTTCCCTCGTCGCTTTTAATTTTTGGCGTTCAAACAATTCGATATTATAAATATTAAAGTTCTCGATTAGTGCTATTTTTTCTTCTATTTCGTCAAATATGTCAACGCGTTGATGAAGAACAGTCGCTAGTTTGATGCGATCGTATGATTTGCCGTACTGCGATTTATCAAAAAACGGCGAAGATAATTTCAAAAAATCTTCAATTGACAATTCGCGTATGTATTGACCATTTAGCCATTTCATTTTAGTTTCATCAAAGATGCTAGCAGATTTTGTAAGACCATCAACAGAAAACAACTCAATCAATTCAGACATAGTCATCTTCTCAATATTTTCTTTTGGGCTCCATCCTAATAGCGCTATATAATTAATTATTGCACTAGGCAAATACCCTTTTGACGTAAAATCTTCAAAATTGGCATCCCCATCGCGTTTGCTGAGTTTGTGTCGCTCATCTTTCATGATAGGTGTTAAGTGCATGTATTGTGGTTTTTTCCAGCCAAAACTTTCGTATAACAAATTGTATTTCGGTGTAGAACTAAGATATTCAGTTCCACGTATTACATGTGTTATCCCCATTAGATGATCATCAATAACATTAGCAAAGTTGTATGTAGGCATACCATCTGACTTTATGAGTATGTTATCTTCTAGATCGGCGCAATCAACAACGATATCACCAAACACCATATCGTGATAAGTCGTTTTACCGCTTAAGGGTATATTTTGGCGTATAACATATGGCTGACCTTTTGCCAGGTTTGCTTCGATTTCGGATTGAGAGAGCGATGCACAATGTTTATCATATTTTTGTATGTTCTCTGCCGTGTCGTTATTTGGAGCAGCTTTTTTCCCGCAAAAGCACAAATAAGCACCGCCTAACTCAACAAGCTTTTTCGCGTAATTTAAATAAATTTCTTTGCGTTCGCTTTGTACGTATGGTCCACATGCGCCAGGCTTGCGTGGACTCTCATCTTCAACAATGCCACAGGCATCAAGAGTTGAATATATTTTTTCAATTGCGCCAGGAACAAAGCGTTCGCGGTCGGTATCTTCGATTCGGATTAAGAAATCACCATTATTTGATTTTGCGAACAAATAAGCATATAGTGCTGTTCTTAAATTTCCTATGTGCATAAAGCCAGTTGGGCTTGGTGCAAAACGAGTGCGCATTTTCATTATTAAAACTCCTTTGAGTATATGCTTTGAGAATTTGGATTCGCCCTGATTTGTATTATCACAATACAAACAAACGATGCAAAAGCATCGAACAGTTATATGATTTGCCAAAACTAACAGAAGCGATGTGTATTGTTTCAAAGTGTGCTCAATGCGTAACTGTAATCGTATACTAGAATATAGCAACTGACAGTTTAAGATTTGAATTTTACAAATATTACTGCATTTTGTCAAATGTTTAGATATACTAGTAGACTTGATTCGTGATTTTATCAAACATTAGTGCATATTCAAAATTGTAGTAGCATTTTAAGCGTGTCGCAATGCTACTTTTGAAGGCATGGTATTTTGTTATTTACGATTGCACATAGAGACCGTTTAGGAGACTAAAAACTAGTGTTGGTTGCAGACTACAGCTTAACTAGCATGCAAATCAAGATCGTTACTATGCATTAGGACTGTCGCCACCATCATTTTTAGGGTCTTGACGCTTTTCGCTCGAATTAAGCGCGTTGCGTAAATCTTTGTAATCGTACTTGTCTTTCGGCCCGTATTTTTTAAACAGCTGAGGATCTGCGGGTAAATTAAAGGGAACTATTTCGTGAGGTGGTAGTTCGTTTGCTATGCGTTCTATTTCATCAGCTATTTTGCGTTTAAATTCCTTTAATTGCAATTTGTCAGGAATTGAGGGATCAACAGTGATAGGATGTCCGATAATTAATTTGCGCAAAGGTTTGCAAGCGTATGCTGGATAGAATTTAACTATTTTGCCAGTTTTTAGGTAACATGTTTTAGCAACACGTATGAATCCGTTATTAATATGATTAACAAATTTGTAATCAGGATTTTTTATCTCTGTTTCAGGGAAAATTATAACATCTTTGTTCTCTGCAATTGTTTCTGCTGTCTTTTCGAATGTTATTAACATTTTCGGATTTCTATATACAGGAATAACTTCAAGACCTCTAAAAATAATTGGTAGAATAGGAGATAGTATATATCCAGCTATATGCCCTAATATCTTAAACATACCGCGTGCGGTTGGCCAAAAACACAACATAGCATGATTGTGAACGCGACTAGCATAACACAATGAAGCATCAGACCACATTCGATTAGGTCTCTTGTAACCAGTCAAAAAAGCTGTTGGGCCATAGTCTAATGCATGATTAGAACAAATTATTACTGACTCATCGCTAGGAAGAGGCTCAGAGAAAATCACTTCTGTTTTTTTGAAGCCTCTCCGTGCCATTGCAAGCATTGCACGGATAAACAAGTGTCGTCGCTTAAACCTAGAATATTTTTTTACTGAAGAGAACCATCTCTTTTTCTCTTTCATTTTCTACCTCTCGACATTGATGTCAAACTGTGGCACATGAAATTTTGTTAGTTTACAAGTTCATGCTCAGGCGTTACAACTTCAGTGCTAGTTGATAGCACAGAAGTTAGGAAGATTACAAGCATCGGAGCCAAGAAATACGGACCGAAGTATGTAATATCTAAAAATCCATAGATGCTAGTTAATACTAAATTCCAAACTACTGCTACTGTAAATTTAGTCATCTTAAGCGTTGCGTAGTAGAAACGTTGCACCATGTGAATTAGAAACATCACGAGTCCCAAAATTCCCATGTTTGATAATACTTGCAAATAGTCATTATGATACCATAAAAAATAATACCGCACCGCAAGGTTAAGTGTAGATCCATATCCATAACCTGAACCCCAAATTGGGTTAGATGATGAAAAAATTGTCCACCCAGATCTCCATAATGCGTATCTACCCGAGTCGGACACCCCCAACGCAGAGAATCCGTTCGTAATAGTGGTAATATAGTCACCTAACAGTGTAAAAACTATAGTTATAATTCCTACAGCAAATACAAGAGTGAATATAAGGTTTAAGATCGGATGCCGTGATGATCGCAGCGCGTAAACTGTCATCGGCAAAATACATACTGCTAGTGCTAGCAAACTAGCGCGAGCAAGCAATGAAACCATTGTTAGAGCGCAAAGAAAAAACAAACCACAGTACAGAAAGGAGAAGTGGTCAGATTTTACCATTGCGTACAAAACAAAAGGAATTGTAAATAACAATAAAAAGGCCGCATGATTATTTTCACCCCAACCGAGCTTAAGAGTTTTTGACATAATAACTTCAACTAAATTATCGGTCTTTAAATATGATATCCATACTTGTGCTAACATTAGTAGTGCAATAATTACACATATTTTTGCCGTATATAGTGGATTATACTTTCTTACAGTTTGTGATGCTATAAAAAAGAGAATTACCATGCTACCCGTTGTCCCAATACCCATAAACCATACTGTAGATCCAATGTGTCCTGTTGTCGTAATGCCACCGATGAAAGTCGCAATGAATAACCCCACAAGACCGATAATTGCTGGTGAAAACTTGACTGACAGTTTTCTTTTTCGCATGAGAAGTATGCTTCCAAAAATAACTGAACCCAAAAGCAACACCATCGCGATTGCGTTATATATGTTTACAATATTCGATGTTTCGGGGAATATAAAGTTCAGAACTCCTAAAATAGGCAAGAATCCTATAAGCGAGTCTTGAGTGAACGATATAATAAGAACAACTACAGCAAAAAGAACCATTGCTATAGATGGAACCTTAAAGAACCATGCTAGCAGAGCCGTTATGCCTATAAGTATCAAATAAACATCTGACTCATAGAAATTGTTTCTTATATTTGTTTGCTCACTCATGAAGCCAATCCCCCCTCTAGTATTTTACTCAACCATAGACTCTAAAGTCTAGTCGTTGACGACATGCTTGTTTTGCAACTGGAATATTACACAAGCATATAATCATTTTTGTAAAATAGTAAGACTGTGACAAAATTAGTTAAAGCTACACTTGAGTGTGCTCAGCTATAAGAGATTCATCGTCTCTACACGAACTAATTATTTATTGACACAGTCTAGTGCTACACTAATGTAGCATTTGACAATTATAACTGCTTATTAGGCAATTAAACAATTCAATATAATATTTAGATGATCATAAGCGATCCCCCACTTGATCGTGTTTTGTGGATGCGAATGTTTACAATCGAATCCGCAGGTGTGCATACATTTTAACTTCCAGTTAACGGAGTTAAATGTAGCATTATTTTCTAAAGGTAGTAGCAGAGTTAAATAAAACAATTACTTAACAAAGCCCGATACAATGTCATACTAAAATACAATTTCCATAAGGCATCTACATTCTCTAATTTGCAAGCAAAAAAGAAAATGGGATAATGCTGTTATGATACCACTTGAATTTTAGCAAAGTTAAGGCATACATCAAAGTGGCGCGGATTTCATTTTGTTAAAGGCGCGCGGAAACTCTGAACTAGTATGTTGCTTTTTTACAATTAATATTAGTGACCTAGAGTAGCGACCATCTAATGTAAACTGTGGGACACTTTCAATTTCACAGTTTAATGCGCTAAGTGTGTTTTTGGCATCCAAAATTTCTGAATCAACATTCGCAGATTTGTATGCTATTAGTTTGCCGCCTACAAACAAAAACGGCATTGCTAATTCGATCAAAATGCGCAAAGACGCAACAGCGCGCATAGTGACAAAATTGAATTGCTCGCGGAATGATGTATGTCGGCCCAAAGTTTCGGCTCGCCCAACTACACAAGAACAGTTTTTAATTTCTAGATCTTTAACAGAAGATGCTAGAAAATCAATCTTCTTTTTTGACGAATCAAGAAGCGTAACATGCAGTTTATCGTTAGCTACTGCTAGTGGTATACCAGGAAATCCCGCACCACAACCAATATCAATTAGCGTGCCAGATGTAACGCATGGGCTTGACAAAAGACTATCTGCAAAGTGTTTGACTGCAAAATCCTCGTTTGATTTCAACGAAGTGAGATTAATAACACCGCATAATCTCTGAATACTCATTGAAAAGTTAACAAAAGTGTTTAGCTGTTCTCCAGTAAGTCCAAATTGTGCAAGTTTCTTTTTAAACACATCAAGTGCGTTCAAATAGTCTACATTGACATCTTTCATACTTAAGATTATACCACCACATATCAATATCGTCAATAAATTTGATTATACCTTCCGATGTCAACAAGATCTATAAACTTTGATTTAGAAACACTAACAGATATAATAGCAAAAATTGAAAAATTACAAAACACTAGATGATAGAGTTAGAAACTCAAGATTTTATTTGTGATGTAAAATTAAGGAATCTTATGCAATTTGTAAAAAACATTTAATGATCTATGCTAATGTAAATTCAACTAGCACTATTATAGTAACCTCCATTTGCTAATAAAAGGACCACTACATTTCAAGAGTAGAAAATATTGGTCTATTTTAGACCGAAGAAGCATATTGAAAGAGAGTAGTTATAATACAACATAATGTCTGCGTCATTGAATGAGCAATTATTAGAATCCCAATTAATAGACTATAAGTAACATTTGGCATTAAATGTGCATATTATATATGAATGTATAATCTTGATGTTATCCAAAAGATCCATTTCATAGGTATTGGCGGTATTAGTATGTCCGCGCTGGCTAAGTTGATGATAGCTTACGGAAAAACGGTAACTGGTTCGGATCTTAAGTATAATAATGAGATTTGTGTGTTAAATCAACTTGGCGCAAAAACCATTATCGGTCATGATTTATCACTTTTAGGTGATATAGATCTAGTTGTCTATACTTCAAGTCTTGACTCAGAAAATCCTGAGCTAACATATGCAACAGAAAAAGGCATATTAGCAGTAAAGAGGAGCAAGTTTTTGGCCATGGTTGCTAGCGATTTCGAATCTGTAATTGCAATTGCTGGGACGCATGGAAAAACTACTGTAACTGCTATGTTAACCAGCATTTTTCTTGAGTCAAATGAAATATTTACAGCGCACATAGGCGGCAATATAAACAATTCCATTGGCAACCTAATATACAAGGGACATAAATATTTTATTACAGAGGCATGCGAATACATGCACGGATTTATAGAATTAAAACCCGATATAGCCGTAGTTTTAGCTGTTGAATATGATCATCCGGATACATACGAATCGATAAGAGACGTATATGCGGCATTTGATAAGTTTATCGACAAAATTAAAACTGGTGGAATGCTTGCAATTGGAGGATCCTCTCAGTACTACACCTCCAAAACTGGAATAGATGATAAATATAAACTCAGCGAAAGATTATTAGTGCGCACATATGGGTTTGAGGATGAGGACAGTGTCGCAATACGCAACGCTACGATTAATAATGACGGATGCTACACTATTAGGTTGTCCGATGGAGAATCACAAATAACTGTAAAACTCACTGTCCCAGGGTACCATAATATACTAAACGCAGCCGCTGCATACACTGTCAGTAAGTACTGTAATATAAGCGATGAGAGTATAAAGCGTGGGTTAGAAGGGTTTGTTGGAATAGAGCGGAGATTTCAAGCAGTTGGAAGTGTAAATGGTGCGCAAATAGTAGTTGATTACGCTCATCATCCAACAGAAATAGTAGCGGCCATTGCAACTGCAAATAGCATGCTCTGCAATCGGGTTGTGTGTGTCTTTCAGCCCCATACCTATTCAAGAACTAAAAGCCTATATGATGACTTCATAAGGGCATTTGTTGATGCCGACTTAGTGATTATTTTCAAGGAATATCCGGCACGCGAAATTGAAATAGAAGGATTTAGTGCGTATAGATTATATCAAGGAATAAAGATGCGGGGGATGAGAACATACTACTATAGTGCACTATTAGGTTTGTCATCATTCTTAATGGATGAACTGCAAGAAAACGATATGTTGTTGATATTAGGAGCAGGTGATATAGACATACTAGCAAAACTATTAGCATAAGGTTTTGAAAAGTATAAAAGATCATGCTCTGTTATTAGGTAATCTTAACGCTGAAGGCATATAAGCATATTAAAAACAATCGGCATTAAGAATTATTGCGATATCGCAAGCAGGGTAAAAATGACTTTTATTCTAGAGAGAGCGATATTAATTTTGATTTGCTTGCATATACTATTAATAAAAGACATAGATCTAATTGAAAACTAACTTAAGTTCTAAAAAGAACACTCAAAGTGATTTAGAGTCCCAAACACTAGGAACAGATACTCAAAGTCATATATATTTTTCATTAATGATATATTTTGCACCAAATAAATCAAGCAAACATAGGAGATTATGCGATGAAAGTAATAGCGATAACAGGTGGTGGTACTGCTGGACATGTCACTCCAAATCTCGCAATTGTGCCAGAATTGCGCAAACGTTTTGATAAGATAATTTATATTGGTGGAACTGGTATTGAATCCCAACTAGCAAAGAAATGCGGATTAGAATTTTTTAGTGTAGACACAATCAAATTTAACAGACAATCCATATTAGCGAATCTTAAAATGCCAGGTGTAATTTTTTCAGGAGTTAAGCAAGCATGTAAAATTTTGGGTAGCGAGAATGTCTCGATTGTATTTAGCAAAGGTGGTTATGTGTCGTTTCCGACCTGTGTGGCAGCATTTATAAAAAAAATACCAGTAGTAGTGCATGAGAGTGATGCTAGTATTGGGATGGCAAACAAAATAACTTCATTATTTTCAAAAGCCACTCTTACATCTTTCCCTGAAGCGAGATTTGGGACATATGTAGGAAATCCAATAAGAGACGAGATTTTATGTGGAAATCCTATTCGGGCGCGTAGCAAGTATAATTTGTCACAAAAGCCTGTTGTATTGATCTTCGGTGGTAGCACAGGGGCGCGCGATATTAACGCTGTTGTGTATGAAATAGCAGATCGCTTGACCAAAAAGTATAGTGTAATTCACATAACGGGGAATAATGCACCAGTTATATCTATTAAGGACTATAACATGTTGGCATATGCAGATGATATATGTGATATTTACGCAATAGCAGATGTTGTAGTAATGCGTGGTGGCTCAAACAGTTTAAGCGAGTGCGCGGCATTAGGAAAGAAAATGCTTTGTATTCCATTACCGAAGGATCGTAGCAGAGGTGATCAGATAGAAAACGCAGCAAGTTTTGAAAAACGCGGATGTACACGAGTGTTAAGACAATCTGATCTTACTCCAGAAAGATTGCTTGCTGAAATAGACATGACTTTCAAAATGCCGAATCCAATCCCAGTACGGAACACAGCATATATTGCAATTGCTGATGAGATAGAAAAGGTCGTTAATGCTCGTTAAATAAGAAAATAAATTATACTTATGATTATCTTGATGTGGATGCAATGCATATACTCTGTCACTTTAACGGGATTGTACATCTGCCGCGCTTAAGAATTCCATGATTTTCTATATTTACAATACTAAAACGATATATATCAAGAATTTACCCTTTTGGATTGCTAATTTGTTTTGTACTGTTACTAAATCGATCGTTTTGAGCCGCATGAGCATATAAAATGCGATACATCTTTATTTGTTTGCAAATTGCAGAAAAGACCCGACTGCTCTATTTTAGAGTTATAACTTACAGAGACGACTTCACGTTTTTAATTACCAGTGACCATTTGATTTCTGAAATTGAATATCGTGGGTACTTCATAAAATTGTTGTTACAAACCAACAGTCTTAACAAAAGAGCGCATTTGCATTTTAATCGCTACTCGTCAAGTTTTGAACCTAAAAGCGCGTTGTTAGTTTTAAATCTAATCTCTGAAATGCGAGTGTATAATTCTCTTATGCCTTCGCTTTATCGCGTTTAACACAAAGCTATTCTAGACACTACTACATTTCATTTTCGCAGATTGCGAGAGAGGGAAGTGTCCTGTATCTTCAGCCGATCATGCTCTTTTTAGTTTATCAACCATAGAATGATCCTCTACTGCTACTTATTATAAGCACAAGATTGCGCATTTCATGAATTATTTACCGCTAGACTCTTATATTTTAATTATTAAAATTCACAAACTGTATTGACGAACATATCATCATTATGGTAAACTAACTCATAATATTACAAGTGAAATTTTCAATCAAT
>JAITLB010000144.1 GCA_031278175.1 Christensenellaceae bacterium | reverse complement strand
CTCAGGGTGATTTAAATCAAATAAGTTGTACTCGGGATCGAGATTAGGTGATCTAGATTCGCTTAATGATAGAGATTTAGGTGCTTTGGACTCGTTAATGGTTGTTTGAGTATAATCATTATTCACTCCATTATCGTCTCTCTCTTGCTCACATATAGATACTACACTATTGCTCTCGTAAAATTCAGTTTTTGCGTCTTGAGAGTTTTCACTTATGATTTCATGCTCTGTAGTTTCTCCTGGCACGTTAAGATTTACTGAATATGAGATATGTGGTTCATCACCTTTAAGATTGCTTAAGGGCGATTGATTTTCAGTTTCATAAGTCTTATCATTTAAAATCTGATATATATCCTCTTTTTTTGCATCAAAAAATTTGCAACATGCTTTTAAAATATGCACTCGTATGTCTTTTGGTCTGATACGCTTATTCTTAGGTTTTCCGCGATTAATTTTTTCATCCCATTTTTTCAATATTGACTCAGTTACAATCTGATCAAAACATCTTTTCTCGAATATATCTGGAGTAATTAATGGTCCATCTATTACACTAGGTAATTCTGCAAAGCATGATTCTATATCTTGAAGACATGAGCACAATTTCTCTTTTTTTAATTTATTTCCAATATCCGACTTGTCATACCAGTTATAGAAATTATCATTTACATACTTTCTAAGTGACTTAGAAATGTTGTTGGCGCGTTCGCGTGTGCGCTCATCTTGTGGTTTTATTCGCATTGATTCCATAATCATCAGTAACTGAATACGGCAAACTAACTTAAATCGCTTAATATAGTGTTCATAACTATATTCATGTAAAAGCACAGTATTTCATTTGCGCAATTGTTTATGCACTTGGGGATACATTACTTATAGATTTAGCTGCCAGAATATCCTCCACAAGAATATATTTGTTTTAATTGATTCTATTATTAACCGCTTCGTTTAAGCGCTAAATAATTCATAGTTTCAAGTGATAATTATTAAGCTCTAGATTACTAACAATACTACTAAAGCCGTTAAAATCACCTAATAAACTGCCTTTGATGAACATCGACAATTCACCAATATGCTCCTCAAATTTATGTTTTAAAACAATTCATAAATTATGTATTGCATTATATAATAGCTCATAAATTCATTTTAGTCAACAAAATTTACATGCTTAATTAAAAATTCACATTTTTAATTAGAAAACAATTTATATAGCAACAAATTTAAGTGAAAGTTTCACTGGCAAAGGATTGCCTCACGCGTATGTTGATAACACAGTGATAAAAGGTTAAGCTTAAGTTTGTCATGGCTCTTATGATATAAATTTACAATTTACAAGCACATGCGGTAAATTGCGATGTTGTGTTAAACCACTATAAATCTTCAATTTCTAAACTGAAAGATGTTGGTAGACCGCTTTGTGGTATTAAATCAAGTCGGAAAACATAGTAAAGTTGGAGTCACTATTTAACTACTAATAGAAAGCAAGTTTTTAAATCGTAAAAAGTGACAAGACTCTATTAGTATAGACTATATAATAGAGTTTGCAATGCTATACCGAATAGATAATAATTATAGAAAATTACAACGCAAGTAATTGCAAACCTATGGTTACATCAAGTACTAAAATTAACTGAGCTTTAAGCGTGACTTCAGAAAAAGCATGGGACTCAAGTTAATATACAATACATAATCTATATGATAGCACTCTTAAATGAAAGTTGCGGTAAAATATTTTGAGTTGATATATAATCAAAACCATCCTTTATTTCAAATAATTTATGAGCTGCGCTATATTTTACAAGGTTTGCAATTAATCATATTTTTATATAACTACTAATCATAACTATGTAGTTGACTAATCTCTAGAAGTTGCATGGCAATTTAAGAATAACTGAGACTATATAAATCCACATTAACTTACTATTTCACTCCAATGTTCCAACAAAAAGCTTTTTTTGAAATCTAGTGTTAAACTATCTTTAATTTGTATTAAATTTTATCGCTTTACTATTGCATTATATAGCTTAAATTTGCTATACTAATAGTGCTAGGATATGCGGCACTTCACGGGGCGTTGTTTACCTCAAATCTATTAAAAGGGCTTACGGAGTTCGACCCCAATGTCATGCCCCCGATTTTATCGCTAGGGGAAGGCAGCGACTTAGACAGTTCGCCCACCTGCCTACGCAGGTTGATAAGTTTCGTGAACGGTATTTGGGCAGAGTCGTTCGTTAATGCGAACGACTCTTTAATTTAGAGGACATTATATGCATCATGGGTTTATAAAAGTTGCATCGGCTACACCAAAAATTATCGTTGGCAATTGCGAATATAATGGCCGGCAAATCTTAAATTGCATAAAGTCAGCTGCTGCTAATAAGGTAAAAATCTTAGTTCTCCCGGAACTTTGCATAACTGGTTATACTGCTGGCGATTTATTCTATCAAGACACACTCTTGGATGCATCAAAAAATGTACTATCAAAAATCGCCCAAAATAGTCCTCGTGATATGTTGATAGTGTTAGGTTTGCCAATCCAATATGATTCAAAAATATATAATGTAGCTGCTACAATTTGCAATGGCAAAGTTATTGGGTTGATACCGAAAATCTATTTGCCTAATTATAATGAGTTTTATGAAAAACGCCAATTTGCTTCTGGATTAAATGTTAATACCTCTATCTCGTTATTTGGATATGAAATACCTTTCTCTAGTAAAATATTATATCGATCAGTTGAAATACCTGAATTAGTTGTCTCCTCTGAAATTTGTGAAGATCTTTGGTTTGCTATTCCACCATCGTGCGATTTGGCACTAGCGGGGGCCACAATTATCGCGAATCTATCGGCTAGCAACGAATTAATCGGCAAAGCTGAGTATCGCAGATCATTAGTGGTGGGGCAATCTGCTCGTATTATTTCTGGGTATATTTATGCGTGCTCGGGTGACGGAGAATCAACAAGCGACGTTGTATTTGCTGGTCACAATATGATCGCAGAAAATGGAAAACTGCTGTGTGAGACAGAATTGTTCTCTAATGTAAATATGATCTCAACGGAGATTGATGTCCGTGCAATTGTCTCTGAG